>CAYVML010000126.1:0-5593 GCA_964452475.1 uncultured Dehalococcoidales bacterium | reverse complement strand
ATAATCAAGATTAATTTTTGTAATGGAGTGCACCTAAACGATGAAACCCTACAATAATGACCTGTTATTGTAACTGTCTTGATACTAACTCAATACATAATTCAATCACTTTGGACAGATTGTATTGTCTTGACTTCCTAACTTTTTCTAATTTCAGAAATTGGATCTTATTTTATAGACTTGTTGAGTCACGAGAGATTCGAACCCTAGACACCCTGATAAAAAGTCACTAGAACAAATTCACTGATAAAGTGAGAGGATCCTTAGCTATATAGACTAAAATTACCCTTACTATTACAGGGTAATCAGGGTATCGTCTCACCTCCAATTATATGACAGTCTGTTTGTCTATTGTAAAAGATAACTTGCCTGTCGGACAAACCTATAAAACTAAATTTATTTATATTTTTACTTAAAAGGGAGTTAATATCTCAAGCTTGCTAAAAATTTGAATTCCTTCTGTGAGTCCGTTTCAGCCTTTTCCTTGAAGGGGAATGTATCGTCATATCGCGCAAAGTCATTCTCATCAAACTCGAAAGCAGTGCTTTCAATGAATCTTCCTGATGTACTAATTAATGCCCCTTGCTGAAGCTCCAATACCAGCAAGGCAACCGCGAATTTGTTGTCGTTAGTCTTAATATCGTATTTTTCGGAACATCTAAAGCCGAAACGACTATAATATCTTGGATCGCCGTAGATACAAATGGCAGGAAATTCCATTTCATGTGCAAGCTTAATACTATGAGTAATCAGAGCACTACCTATACCCTGTTTTTGAAACGCTGGCAGAACGCTTACTGGCCCAAAGCTGATAACTTCTTTTTGAGAACCATGTATGTAATCTATTACCCCACGGCTATATATAATCTGACCCACGATCTGCCCCTCTTTTTCGGCAACAAAGTCAAGTTCTGGAATAAAATCGCTGCTATTTCTAAGATTATGCAGGATGAAATGTTCACTACATCCTGGAACAAAAAGGTTCCAAAATGCTTCGCGTACTAATTCCTCAACGGTTCTATAGTCGTTTCCCTTTTCATTTCTGATGGCTAGCTCAATATTGGACATTGGCAACAGTATAATCATTTATCGAGTACCAGTAAAGAAAGAATTCTTATATAGTTCAAATCACGTATTAATAAAGAACATGGATTTCAACCAATATTGACCTGAGTATATAAAGATGGACATCTCTCAGGAAGGCGACTGAAACCGATATATTGTTATTGATTCCAGTGCCCTTGCTAATAACGTAAAAGGCACCAGCTACTGCTGTATTCATTCATTTCTCAATTCTTTGCCTTCTTTCCCATTTCATATACCTTCGCCAAATCCTGAACCATGCACGAGCGATAGAATCAATCGCATCTGAAAAGATGGCTACGCCAAGATCTTTAAAGGATATCGAGCCTAAAGATTGCCAGTTTTCTAAGGTGACACTGGTATGATCATACTCCTGGGGAATAAGACAATATGAGAGAAGATAAGAATGCTGGCATATTGCACTCATGAAATCCCACAGGTTCTTGTTTCTAGCTCCCCATGATATAAAAAATTTCCTATCACGTAGCACATCGTCAACCATTTGTAGAAACGATGATTGGTATTCTTAATTACTGTTTGAATCTCTCAGCGGATACCCGTACGGGTCATAATAGAATCGCTCATTATCTTCATCAATTCGATAGTGCTTTCTGACCATGTCATCCCACTCACCTTCTATATGTCCGTGAAGGTCGATTCCTTCTGAAAATCTCCTGCTGTCGCAATGGAAGGGCATATGCGCATCGGCAATGTAGTGGCTTAACATGAAAAGCAATAGTGCTATTTGGTTGTCCGTTGGAGATACGGGTGACCCTTTCTCCTCACATTCCTGCATTTTGAGATGATCGATTACTGAATGTGCAATGGATTCACAACGGTCAGGCAAGTTGTCGTGCTCATCAACGGTGAAAGATAGCTTCCTTATTTGGGATCTCTTACCATATTCATAATTCAAGTATGTTGTTGGAAGCCGCCTAAATTTTCGCTCAGCTTCAGTCGAAGGCGTAATTTTAAGCACATGGCTGTTGGCCATATCTTTTATCACCGAATCAGGATACCAAGCGCCTTTTGCTACACCGTCTTTATGTCTTTTGAACCACTCTATGAGGCTGTCGGCGTACTTGCGGTTTGTGCGAGACAGGTTTATATCCTCCAATCTTTTTATTGCCATAAAGGCTAACCAGGCGTGAGTGTATTTTTTCATACCTGTACCCCCTCTCTTGATATCTTATACGAGTCACTTTCAGTCAAAATATCTGCTATTATATCTAGCAGGGATACTAGACTGACTGAATTTCATCCTTTCCATAGCTCACATTACTTAGCACCCTTGATATTTTACATATCATTCTTTGTTAAACGTATGAAATAATTTGTCTTTAATATTGACCAATCTATCATTTCGTTTTCTTCTTTATATAATCACTGAGAACTTCAATATTATTTTGTCCTTCGTATTATATGTAACGTTCTTTTAACCCTCAGCCCTAGTCAGGGCAAGTAGCTAAAAACTCGCTTACTTCTTTTCCACAACTAGGACAAACTGACATAACTACACCTTGATTCGATTATAAACCTTGGGTGTTTATTATGGAAGATGTTATGCTGGCTGATCACATGGGTAATACTGTGCTATGGGTCTTAGCAAGTTTCCTTTCATACGTAATTTAGTTTCATGAAACGGTTATCTAGCGCCTAGTCAGCTACAATCTGCTTCAGACGGCGGTTTTCGTCTTCGAGTCCTTTTAGCCGCCTCAATTCGCTGACGGTGAGTCCTGCGTATTTCGCCTTCCAGTTGTAGTAGCTAGCATCGCTCATTCCATACTTACGGCAGAGAACTCCAACCTTGGCTCCGGCTTCACCTTCCTTGAGTACAGCGATGATCTGTTCCTCGGTATATCTCCTGGCTTTCATGAGTCCTCCTTGTTTTTTTATTATACCGGAAGACTCTAAGTCATGATGTAGCTGTTTTCGGGGGTATGGTCATGGCAATTTAATTAGGGAATCACTAATTACCATCATTACAAGTTAGTCTATAGACCAAAAATAATACGTAATATATTGCTTTTATAATTAAACTTGTAGGTTTTCAAAATTACAGTACCATCGAATAGCTAATTAAATTAGCAAAATAGTCCAAATTATAAAGGAGGTTAGATGAAAGAATCGGAGTTAGAAAGGGTGCTTGCCTCACCTAATAATGAGACACTAGATCAGCTATGCGACCTTTTAATGCTAAAGCTGGCTGAAAAACAGAAAGGAGGCTTGCTTCCCAAGCAAGGAGTCGCGAGTTCGAATCTCGTCACCCGCTCCATTAGCTATAAAGGGGGTACTTGCCTCCCCAAAATAGCAGTGGAAAAATTTATTAGTAAATACCGTCTATATGCCAAAGCTCAAGGTCTGAGCTACAAAACCATATCTCATGTGAGCCGATGTGTTCGTTATTTTTATACCTTTATGGGCGGTATCCAGGATGTGTCTCTGGTTACAGCCAGTGATTTTCGTAGATTTAAAGTAAAGTTAAGTGCTCATAAGCTACGATATACATTTCTTACAGGTCATACTTAATACCAAGTTCTTCAGCCAAACCTTTCAAATCCTGAAGAACTTTAGTGTGGAGCGGGATACCATTAGCTTTACGCTCTTTCTCAATTTCGGCCTCATAACCACCAGCTGCGTAAATATTCTTAACATCCGGTAGCTTAGGTAAAGCTTCAAATGCTGCTATCAATTCATCCATTGATTGTTTAAAGGCGTCTACAGACAAGAAACTGCTTATCCGTAAAGCTCCCATAAAATGGCTGGTAGCATCTCTTTGAGTCCTTGATATACCGGGAGCTGTCCCTGAAAGCAATGCGCATAGTATCTCTATAAATACACCCAATCCAAAGCCTTTGTAGCTTCCCAATATCGGTGTTCCCCCTAAAGGTAATAAACCACCCTCACCAAGCACTCTTTTAGTGGGGTCTGTTAGAGGTTTCCCCTCCTTGTCTATTGCCCAACCTTCGGGAATAGATTTACCTTCTAATATCGCTTTCCTTAATTTACCTGCAGCTACTACCGAGGTTGCCATATCAAGAACAAAGGGCGGTTTTTTATTGCTTGGTACTGCTACGGACAGAGGATTGGTACCAATCGCAGTTTTTAAACTTCCCGGAGCCACAACTTCCGGTATTGGGCTGGTCATTGTAATTCCAATCATATCTTGCTCTATAGCCATCATGGCATAATAAAAACCGGGGCCGAAATGAGTACTATTCCGCACTGATATAAAGCCCGCCCCTGTCTTTCTTGCTCGCTGTATTGCCTCCATCATTGCACGGTGAGCAACCACAAAACCCAACCCCTGGTCCCCATCCATAGTCGCTACTGAAAGGGCTGTATCAGTAACTTTAATATCGGGTCTGGGCTTAATTCTTCCTTCCCTCAATCCCTTAATATAAAACGGAACAAAACTGGCAATACCATGAGTCTCCACACCCCTTAGGTCCGCTGACACCAGTACACTTGCCGTTAACCTGTGCACCTGCCTCCGGTACACCCAAACTCTGGAGTGCTTTAGATGCCAGAATAACCAGCTTTTCGGCATCAACCCGGGACTTTTCTGTAACCATTAGCTCTCTCCCTCTTTTATTCTTCTTAATATTATCAGGTGCTTAGAGATTAGCTAAGCTAATTTCATCTTTACCAGGATTTTCTTAAGCTCGGCTTTTTCTTTTTCGGTAAGGCCAACAAGAGGTAATCTGACCTCACCACCTCTTAAACCGACGATATCCATGGCTGCTTTAAGAACAGCGAAACCCATTATGCCGACAGCTGCACCAACACCCGTATACGGACCATGATCAGCCGTTACTTTCCCGTTAAAACTAGAGTAGGGGTCGATAAATCTTACTATATCAGCCGCTTTACCAAAATCTCCGGCAGCCGCAGCCTCATACACCGAATAAGATAGTTCCGGAGCGAAATTAGCCAGGCCGCTGACAAAGCCGGGAGAACCATAAAGAGATTGCATAGAATAGAAGAATTCAGCCAATCCGGATAATACGGCAGCGTCTTTCGGGTCAACAGCCTTTCGCATTTCATAATAAGAAGCAATGCTTGGAGTGTTCTCTTTCGCCGCAATTATATTTGGTATTTTTGATAATTTAGCCATTAGATGTGGCTTAACCCAGGAACCAGATACCGCTGGAAAATTATAAACCAATACACCTATATTTACGCTTGCCGCTATTTGTTTATAATGCTCATACATACCTTCTTCCGTCGGTACCATATAGTAAGGGAGAATAACCTGAACCCCATCTGCCCCAACAGATTCAGCATACTGGCACATCTTGATAGTTTCACGGGTTCCGGCGCGACCTACCCCTCCAGTTACGACTACATTCTTCCCTTTTGCTTCTTCCACAACCATTTTAATAACGCTTTTACGTTCATCATCAGACATGCTATAAAATTCGCCAGTACTTCCCAGAGGGGTGAGCACAAAATCCTTACCCGCTGTACGCCCAAGTAACCAGCGGGTGTTAGCTCTCATACCTTCCAG
>CAYVML010000125.1:0-5596 GCA_964452475.1 uncultured Dehalococcoidales bacterium | reverse complement strand
TACCAGCGAAGAGATAAAATTGGCTTTGGTACCAACAGAACATGGTGGTGATAAAATTTATAAGAACATCGTTGAAAGTGAACTGTTGAATAATAAAATAATACAGCTTTTTATTGATAAATTACCCGATGAGATGGAGCAAATTCATGTGAATGTAATGCTTGTGGAAAGCGAGACAGCAGCCAGAGATGCTAAAGCGAGAATTGAGAACGGTGAAGAGTTTAAATACCTAGTTGACGAGTTATCTTGTGGTACCGAAAAAGATGGAGATCTTGGCTGGCTTCCACTGGAATTGATAGCCAATCCACTAATAGCGGAGGAAGTTTCCAATCTTAAGCCTGGTACGGTTGGCACAGTTTTTGAAGAGTTGGCGAAGAAGAATATGTCTTACTGGATAATTGAAGTAACTGATATTGATGATATCAAAGGTAGAAAAATAAGGGCTATGCTATTGAGTAATCGAACTGAGGCGGAAGAGATAAAAGAGAGACTGAAGACAGAAGATTTTGAAGATATAGCTAAAGAAAATTCTTTGCACATGAGCAATGAAAAAGGCGGAGAACTTGGCTGGCTGGAACCAGGCGACATAGAGAATGATACTTTCGATAAGATTGCGTTTTCGATTTCAATTAATACCGTAAGTGACCCAGTCCCTGATAAATCTATTGAAACAGAAGGTGGCTACTGGGTTATTCAACTTCTAGCAAGGGATGAGCATGAGTTGAATGCAGAAGCAAAGACAGGAATATCTCAAAAAGACTTTATAGAATGGTTGTCTGAACAGGAGAATAGCAGTACTATCACTATTCATCTTGATGAAGAAATGAAATCGTGGGCGGTTAATAAAGTTATGGGAAAAAGGAAATAATTTTTTACTATAAGCCAACAACAGACAAAATCTATTAACAGTCGGCCGACTATAAGGAGAACTTGTTACGATGGTAGATGAGGATAAAATTAAAGTTGCCGTCACCTCCATATTAGAGGCAATTGGAGAAGACCCTCTTCGAGAAGGCATAAAGGAAACTCCAAG
The DNA here is from genome assembly GCA_964452475.1 of uncultured Dehalococcoidales bacterium. Lineage (GTDB taxonomy): Bacteria > Chloroflexota > Dehalococcoidia > GIF9 > AB-539-J10 > JAUUZT01. The sequence continues at coordinate 4,563 of CAYVML010000125.1, read as the reverse complement.
GCGCATAGCTGAAATGTATGCTGAACTTTTCTCTGGTATGAACGCTAACCCAGAAGCAGAATTAACAGTCGATTTTGATGAAGGACACTATGAGATGGTGATATTAAGAGATATTCCTTTTTACTCAATGTGTGAACATCATCTTCTTCCCTTTTATGGGGTAGCACATGTAGGCTATATTCCTCACTCAGGAGGGAGGATAGTCGGGATTAGTAAACTTGCCAGAGTGGTGGAAATATTTGCCAGGCGACCCCAGCTACAGGAGAGAATGACACGTCAAATAGCTGATACAATATTTAATACAATCCAACCCGAGGGGGTGGGTGTGGTTGTTCAAGCTGAACATTTATGTATGACTATGCGAGGAATTAAAAAACCTGGAGCTAATATAGTCACTTCTGCTGTAAGAGGTACATTCCGTAGTAAAGTAATGACTCGTTCAGAGTTTCTGACTCTTATCCATCACTAAACTTCTAGTCACAGCATGCTGTGAATTCTGCAGGAAGATTTATAATTCGAAAATACCAGAGCTAACACTGTTTAATCCCAGGCTGGAATACAGATTCTCAATTCAACTCATAGCACAAAATCTATATTCAGTTGATTAGATATCACAACTTTTTAAGCCTTATCAGCTTCTAAGGGGACGGGTATAGAGTTCAATATTTCCTCTATTATAGTTTCAGAAGCTTTACCACGGAAACTGGATTGTAAATCACTGATTAAACGGTGTGATAGTACTGGTTTTGCTAACAATTTTACATCGTCAGGTATGACAAAATCACGACCTTGAATGGCTGCCCATGCTTGAGAGGTCCGGCATAAGCTTAATGTGGCTCGAGGACTAACTCCAAGTCGTACACCTTTATAGTTACGCGTAGCTCTACATATATCAACGATATAACTTAAAACACTGTCTTCAATCATAACTTGATGGCATTGTTGCTGTAATTCCAGCAGATCATGCACACTAATCGCAGTTTGAAGATTTTCAAGAGGGTCAGAATCTATAAATCTAAGCAGAATATCCTTTTCTTGTGTTTCAGTTGGATATCCTATTTTTAAACGTAGCAGGAAGCGGTCGATTTGTGCTTCTGGAAGTGGGAAAGTCCCTTCTAACTCAATTGGATTCTCGGTGGCGATGACAAGGAAAGGTCGATGTAAAATTATAGTTTCACCATCAATAGTTACCTGCCTTTCCTGCATGCATTCAAGCAATGAAGATTGAGTCCTCGGTGTCGCTCTGTTTATTTCATCAGCCAGCACTATATTAGCCATTACGGGACCCGGACGTAGTTCAAATTCAGAGGTCTTTTGATTGAAGTAATGAATGCCGGTTACATCAGCAGGGAGAAGGTCCGGTGTAAATTGAATACGTCGGAAAGTGCAGCCAACAGACTTTGCTACTGCTTTTGCCAGTGTGGTTTTACCTATTCCCGGTATGTCCTCGATAAGCACATGACCTTCACATAGGAGAGCAACAAACATCAATTTAATGATATTCTCCTTTCCTACGATAACCTTTGCTACATTATCGGTGAGCTGATTACATGTTTCCTGTATTTTATTTGTCATTATTCTAAACCTCTCAATGCAACTTAATATTTATTTCTGTACCAGCAGCTTTTGTATGGACCCTCTTAAACTTGAATTTCTTTAAATTATGCCAGCTTTGCTTTATTTGTTGGAAGGATTCTAATTTCTCCGGTCTAGGACTATATCGGGCAACAATATATGCTTCGGTTATTTGGGCAAGAAGATAATGCTCGCTTACAGGTAGCACATAGCCTAACTGTTCCAGATATTCGTAGGGCGTTTCACTATTACGCCGTGGATATCCCCCAATATCCCCCCAATTAAGCAAATTCCGATAGATTTGTCGAATTGAATTTTGATTATTACTTTGTTCGGGCATTTTCCTCTGTATTAAAGCTTTCAGCCATAGAAATAGATTATTTATGTTTCTTATTAGAAATAACGCCAGGCTCTTAAGGAATTCCATAAAAGTATTCCTGGGTATAGATTCAATGATAACTCCTGTAGTTTCATGTCGGCGCATCCAATGCCAGATATCCACAAATATCCGATAAAGTGCAACTAGTATACCTATCATGAATGAAGTTACGAGTATTTTCCGCATAATATCTCGTACATGTTCGGACATATGAAACCACTTCCACATCTCAATTGGTTCTTCTCTCGGGCTTGGAGATAGAGCTGTTCCTGGAGGTAATTTTGAGGTACTACCTTTAGGAAATAGATTTACCAGGTACATAAATATCGAAATAATTTTTTCACCTATCCATTTCAAAACATTTAGTACTAACTGCAGTAATTCTGGGGTGATGAATGAGCCAATAACAAGGCCGGTTAAAGCTATAACTGCAACCACTATCAACAGCAGTCGAAAATCATTAGATATAGTAGTCGATTGAAAAGTATTCTTCTCAGATGAACGATATAAACCAAATCCAATTAGCCCAAAGGAAGAAAAGACTATTATTAATAAAACGAGATTATCTAAAGAAAAGTCAGCTAGATGACATATAAATAAAACAAATAGCAATATGCTAAATCCAAATTGGAAGCTCCTACTAAATGCAGCAAAATTTACTCTTTGTCTGGCAAGACTCCAACCCTTCCAGAAAAAAGTGCAAACCCCTAGTATCACAAACATTTCAGGTGTAAAACCATTTAATAGTTGATGCATATGAGCATTTAAAATACTTAACCAACCGATGTCCAGTATATTGTAACTAGCATATAATTGTATTTTTAGTATTATTAAGATGAAAACAACAATTGCCATTACATTAGCGATAAGACGAAAAGGTCGTCTTATTCTGGCGCTACGTAACAGGCGATTAAGTATAAATGCAAAAGGATAGGCTAGCCAGAGGCCAATTATAGAAAGATGACTGTTCCCAGATATCAATTCACTTAAGGTTAGAAATAAGGCTCCCAGCCAGCAGCTTTCCATAAAGATGATTATGATAGAGAGGATCTCCTTATTCCAATTTCTCATAATACCTTTTCCAATTCCAGAGATGCTTCGGGTTTTGTAATGTCTCCAAAGGTTTTGATTTTATAAACAGAATAGCTATGATGATTTGCCTGTATAGGAATACCTCCAATTTTGAGTAATATCACCTGATGCCTGGATTTTTGTAAATCATCCAGTGCCGCTGAAAGTTTTTCTGAAACCTTCGAGGCAACAAAGATAAGGGTAGCCCCCCAAGGCAATTCAACTTTCTGTTCACTTATCATATCCTCCAGTGGAGCAAGTGGTTTAAGTGTTATTCTCGCCAGTATCTCCAGCATGTTTGTCATGTGGTCAATGCTTGTTCCAGGCAGAGTTTTAATATTACTTCTTCCTTGAGATAGACAGGTGTTTGCAAATAAACCAAGGGGAAAATCATTTTCAGTGAGGTAACATGCTATGGAAGCAACTGTGCTTATTGCCCATTCAAAATACTCGCTGTTATCTATAACATCATCGTAATTAAAACTATCAATGGCAAGCCAGATTATACTCTGTAATGTAGTTGATGGCTCAAACTCTTTCACCTGTAATTGCTGGTGTCTCGCAGTAGCTTTCCAGTGGATATGATTAAATGGGTCTCCTGGATTATATTCTCGTATGCCTACAGGTCGGGTTGGATCATGAAAAATTCGATAACTTGCTTTTAAATCACCCAGTGGTTGTCGAGGCTGCGGTATAAAATTAGTTATGGAAAAAATTCGAGGATATACTATCAAATGATCTGTTACCGGCCATATGGTATAACGTGGATAAAAACCAAAGATATCACCAGAGTATAAGCTTGCAGGGCCAAAGGTGTAATAACCTCGTTTACTGCATTCGACCTGATAATGCCAGATAGCTCTCTTATAGCCTGAAAGTGTGATAGAAGTTAATGATGAGCTTTCCAGTGGTTTATCGTTTTTTAATTTTACAATGGATAACTCTGTTGGTAGGTTATCATTGATATCCAGCCATGCTAATGGTAACAGTTTATTGTTGCTTACCTTTACAGTAAGTTGTACTTTTTCTCCAGGAAAGGTTCGTTTTTCTCCCAACAAGCGTTCATAGTGAATATTACTGAGGGAATAACGACTCCAGAGCTTTGCTATACAAATGGCTGTAAAAAATATACTGAGCAGGATGACCACCGGAGCGATATTGTTCCAGACACCGAAGACCCAGGCTATAAAAAGGACCACTATGCCCGATTTGCTAACTAACTGAACTGTAACTGAAGATGAACTATTATTGCTACGATATTCCGTTTTCATATTTAGCTAAATATATTTTATATTAACGACTAATACACTAGAGTTGTCAACCATAACAACCATGGTTCAATAGCTCTTGCTTGTTGATATGTACCCAGTGCCACATGTAAGTTTATAAATCGTATCTCATGGATTACATATAATACACTTTTAGGATGATATTTTTTATCTCAACAAAGGATAATTAAGGAATACTCCATATTTCTATCTTTGATCATCAACCTTAATATTTGACGATGCTTAATAAGCAAATCAGTTATATTCTTA
>CAYVML010000124.1:3953-5612 GCA_964452475.1 uncultured Dehalococcoidales bacterium | reverse complement strand
CGCTGACGAGATACTTTTTATGCCAGTTCTCATACTGGCAATAGCTAGCGGACTATTTTCAAGAACTAATGCCCTCATGCCTTTAAATCCTTATCCATACGCAGTACCAGCACTTGCGGGAGGAGTTATGGTACTGGCAGGTGTGGGTATATATCTTTGGAAGCGTCGCAAACGTGTATTTGAATTTCCCACACCTACAGGAGTAGCTAAAGTAAATTACTGGTTTTGGCTGGCTCCACTCATCATAGCTATTTTGGGCATAGGTCCGGATATACTACTTGCTATCCTGATGTACCTTGCAATTATTTCCACAGTACTTACCTTCTACTCATATCTGAAAAAAGGTAGCTATGTTTTTACTGACTAACACTGTACTCTTTCTTTAGATACACCCGTAGCAAAGAATAGATATAACTTCTTTTTAGCAAGGCTGACCGGCGAGTATGAATAATCAGACACTGTAAGTGCATATTCTTTCCAGCTTCGATTACATACTTTAATAGAAGATGCAATAGTATTAATTGTCACATGAGTATGGAGGTAAGAGATGATGGTTTCTGTAGAAGGAGTGTTGCAGAAACTCAAAGATAAAGCTAGACCTGAACAGCTAGAAGGAATGTCCAGGTTTGGAATGACAGTTGAGCAAAGGCTAGGGGTATCAGTACCTGATATGAGGAAGCTGGCAAAAGAACTGAGAAAAAATCACGAGCTTGCATTGGAGTTATGGAGTACTGGAATAGCTGAAGCACAGATTGTGGCAGGGATGATAGCCGATCCGAATAAATTAACAGCGGATCAAATGGATGATTGGGTAAAGGACCTCAACTCCTGGGATGTTTGCGATCAGCTTTGCATGAACCTTTTTGACAATAGTTCTCTGGCCTGGGGGAAAATATTCGACTGGTCTGGCAGGGAAGAAGAGTTTGTTAAAAGAGCTGCTTATGCCTTGATAGCCTGCATCGCATGGCACGACAAGACGACGTCCGACGAAAAATTCATTGAACTGCTTCCTGTTATAGTACAAGGAGCTACGGACAACCGTAATTTCGTGAAGAAAGCCGTTAATTGGGCACTCAGACACATAGGTAAAAGGAACCTTAACTTGAATAAAGCTGCAATAGATACTGCTAATAGTATTCTTGAAATCGATTCTAAGGCTGCCAGATGGATTGCCACCGATGCTATCAGGGAACTTCAGAGCGAAGCTGTCCAGGCAAGGCTAAATAAATATATACACGTGTGATAATTTTAAACCATAGCGCTGTTACTGTGATGTATTTTTAAATAAGGTACCTCTTATCACTTACGACAATTGACAAACACTCGACTGCTATATGAATTGCAGTTGAATTAGATATTCTATTTATGGGAGGAAAGTGTGAATAATACAGTTACGCTGTCTGTTGGAGATACTTTTCCTTATTTAATGAAAGAAGCTCGGCGGTATTAATGACAGAACTGCAACAAAGTGACTGTAGATTAGAGTAACTGGCTTAATAATCATAGCTTTCTTGGGCGTCACGCTTTAACTTTTTCAACAACAATAGAAAGGCGCATATCAGTGTTATCAATCCAAATCCTGCACTTGACATAAAAACCCAATTGGTGCCGTATTCTACAGCAACATATCCCAGTATACTGGCTGAAAATGAACCAAGC
>CAYVML010000124.1:0-3943 GCA_964452475.1 uncultured Dehalococcoidales bacterium | reverse complement strand
AGCGGCGTGCACACCAACGGCTACTCCCTGGCGCGCGCCGCCCTCTTCGAGCGCCCGGAGAATAGTCGGCGAGTAATACGTTATAAATTGGCTGCCCCATGAAATAGAAGAAGGCGAATATAGTAGAGGCAACAACCAGAAATACTCCCTGGCTGTTTCCCATAAGAATAAGCATAGGTACTGCTATTATAGATATAATAAAAATTAAGCTTTCGCGGCGTTTTTTTCCTGATAAATATCCACCCAGGAACTGACCGCCAACTCCAAATGAAAGGGCTATGGTAGTGAATGACCCTGCAAGTAACCTGCTATCCATGTTAAATAGATTGATATTGACTCTTTCGGCGAGGTATGCTGGTAAGAAAGTCACTATGCCCCGGTAAATAAAACCATTCATTATCGCTGCGATAAAGACAAGTATTAAAGGTACTAACAAAGGACGAAAAGAGTCCTTGGATATGTTTACTTCACTGACGAGATTTTCAAGTTTTGTTATTTTTACACGACTAAAAAAATAGAATGCTGTTGCCAGTAGCATAGCTGGAATTGCAAGTACAAGATAGGATACCCTCCAATTAAAACTGGATGCAATAGCACTGGCTATCATTGGTCCAAATGCAACTCCTAAATTTCCACCCATTCCCAAATAACCAAAACTCATTCCACGATTAGAAGATACCCTGGTGATAAAAGCAAAACTAACGGGATGATAAATCCCCAGTGAAAGGCCTAGAACAAGCAATCCTGTTCCCAAAACATATATGTCAGCTGATAACCCAACGATAACGCAAGATAATGCCATACCCAGACCACATATCGCCAATAAACGTCTTTCATTAAAGCGGTCAGCAAGAAGGCCGGAGGGTAATCCCATGAGACCAAAAGCCAGACCGAACACATTGGCCATTATTCCCATAATAAAAAGACTGGCGCCAAATTCAGCTGCAATATCAAGCAGCACAGCCCCATAGGTTAATTCCATGACGTGAACCAATCCATGGCACCCAGCGGTATAAATAACAGCATGTCTCTCGTAGTGCTTCATTTTTATATCATCATCTAGAGTTATAACTTCTGGACTATATCCATATAAAGCATAATAGTCTAAGCCTGATTTATGTAAGATATGCTGTGGACTATATCTTTATAGCGTAGTGGTATTTTACATGTTAGTGATATGTTATGGGAAGTCACACACACTTACTTTTTATAAATTCAGCTTATTTTAAGCACAAAATAACTGTATATTTTTATAAGATTCGCTATAGACTAGTTTAGTAGCAAAATATAGTGATATTAGTTAATATATTAAGCAAGATGTTTACAACAGTTATTGGGAGTTACCCATTAAATTACCAAAAAATAGGGGTAAATGCCATAACCGAAGCCGTTAAAGACCAGTTGGACGCCGGAGTTTGGTTGATTTCTGATGGCCAAACAAGATACGACATGGTGGAATACTTCTCCAGAGCGATAGAGGGATATTCCTATAACAATAAAAGCGTCATAACTGGAAAAATCGGCAGAGGAAATTCGGAAGAACTGCTTGATGATTTAAAAATTGCAAAGGGGATGGCTCCACACTACAAGGGGATTATCACCGGTCCAATCACCCTTGTATTCTCTTCAAAAATCAAATCCTATTATAAAGGGTTCAGTGATGAGCAAATATACTTTGATACTGCCAGAGCTCTTCTGGATATTGCCATAGACTTGCAGAAATGCGGAGCCGAATGGATACAAATTGATGAACCATTTCTTTCCGTAGGGGCTCCAATGAATACTGCACGAAAAGCAATTGAAAGTATAGCAATGAACCTACAGGTTCCAGTAGCACTTCATGTATGTGGAGTTGTAACTAAAATATTCAAAGAGTTATTGCAGTGGAAGGGAATTACTATGCTTTCACATGCATTTATGGGTGACAATAACCTTGATATCCTGAGCTGGAAGGAACTAAAAGATTCAAATAAGATATTAGGACTGGGATGCATAGATACAAAAAACATCGAGGTTGAAGAAATAGCAGCTATTGAACGAATACTAAGGAAAGCCCTGGAAAATCTACCAGAGAAAAGGCTGGTGATTCATCCTGACTGCGGTTTAAAATTACTACCTCGTGAGGTTGCCTTTGAAAAATTAAAGCGAATGGTAATCGCTACTAAAAGGATAGCTGAGTCAATTTAATCATATTGAAAATACCACAGCTTAATCCTGTCTGCTAATTTAATTTTCCTCTATTGTAATTCCTTTTATTGTGTCACCTGACTCGATTTCTTGTAACACATCCATTCCTTCTATTAATTGGCCAAATACTGAATGTTTCCCATCGAGGTGTGCCTGTGGGGCATAGGTAATAAAAAACTGGCAACTGTTGGTATTGGGACCACCATTTGCCATTGATAGTGTTCCTGTCCCATGTGTATGTTTTGTAAATTCATCGGCAAATCGATAACCTGCTGAACCTGTTCCAGTTCCTGTAGGGTCACCTCCTTGAGCCATAAACCCAGGGATAACTCTGTGAAAGCTGGAATTGTTATAAAAACCATCACGCGCCAGAAAGACAAAATTATTCACTGTCAGAGGAACATCCCTGGCAAATAATTCCAGCACAAGGTCTCCTTTTTTTGTTTCTATGGTAGCGGTATATTCTTTGTCAACATCAATTGTCATCGGGGGTGGAGCTGCGTATGATTTTGGAGTTGAAGTTGTGGCAGGGGTAGCATCAGGAGGAGGAGCAGGGGATTGTTTGGAACACCCTCCTATTACAAGTATCAAAGGAATAGACATAAGGCTAGTTATCCTTAATATATTTACTCGTGTCATTGAATCACCTCAACTTTCGTTAGTAGACTAAATTAACTCCAGTAATAATATAACATATCTCACTCGCCATATGGGAAAGTAAATTCAGGGCATACGATATTACATTGACAATTTGTTCTAATTCCGGCAAAATTCGCAACATCGGTAATAATAATATGCTACGAACTGTTGCTGAGATAAACGAAAAAATTAAAAAAGGAAAAGCAGTGGTTGTCACCGCTGAAGAGGTGATTGATATTGCTGCAAAAAAAGGCTCGCATCAAGCTGCTCAGGAAATTGATGTGGTTACCACCGGTACCTTTGGGCCAATGTGCTCTTCCGGGGCCTTTTTCAATATGGGTCACTCGAAACCCAAGATTAAATTGGGTGGTGGTAAAGCATACTTAAATGATGTTCCAGTATATGCAGCTTTTGCAGCAGCAGATTTTTTTATTGGAGCAAACGCTCTTCCGGATGACGACCCTCGAAACAAGATATTTCCAGGAGAATTCTGGTATGGTGGGGGACATGTGATTGAAGACCTGGTAGCAGGAAAAGATATTAAATTAACTGCTACTGCTTACGGGACAAATGAGTATCCCCGGAAAAAGCTTGAGACATGGATAAACCTGAAGGATATGAATGAAGCCGTTTTATTTAATATCAGAAACGCCTACCAGAACTATAACGTCGCTGTAAACCTCTCCGACCATATAATCTATACCTATTTAGGCGTTTTAAAGCCAAACCTGGGTAATGCCGGCTACTCTACCTCGGGCCAACTTTCGCCATTACTCAATGACCCATACTATAAAACAATAGGTATCGGTACAAAGATATTCCTTGGAGGAGGTACAGGTTATGTAGCCTGGAATGGCACACAACATAACCCAGATGTTGCCCGGGGAGACAATGGTGTTCCTGAAGAGGGTGCGGGTACCCTTTCAGTGATTGGAGATTTAAAACAAATGAGCTCTGATTGGCTTATCGGAACAAGTATGCTTGGTTATGGTGCCACACTGACTGTTGGTATAGGTATTCCTATACCTATACTTTCTGAGGAAATCCTTGACTATACTGCGGTGACAGATGCTGATATTCTTGCCTCTGTTATCGACTATTCAAATGCATATCCACA
>CAYVML010000123.1:0-5637 GCA_964452475.1 uncultured Dehalococcoidales bacterium | reverse complement strand
CTAGGTACCTTTCTTGCTCAATCTTACCTGAGAGTTCTCTTTCCTGGGCTGCAGTGAGTAGTGATACTTTGCCAATCTCACGAAGATACATTCTCGCCAGGTCATCTGTAACCTCGTATTCTTCTAGCTCTATGTGAGATTTAATCTCTTCAGCTCTTGTTTCCTCAGCTGCCTCTTCCTCTGTGCTGGCATCACTGTCTTCGCTTTCATCATTTGAGCCTTCTGCTAGAGTTGATTCTTCTCCAGTATTATCTAGATGAAGGCCGTTTTTCTCAATTAAATCCATTATCTTTTCCTCTTGTTATTTCTCTTCTTTTAAATTGGACTGCTCTGATTTGTTCGCTGCTCGTTATCCCTTGTTCATCCAATTTAGCCAGCTCTGCAATAGTCCCTTCTTGTTCTCTGGTAACCTCAAGCATCATCGCTCTTTCTGCCTCTATTTTTTTTAACTGTCGTTCCTGTAATCTAAGTACACAATCGCTCATGGCACACTGCTGTTTGCTAGTAGTTTGTTCTCGGATAGGTTGGCACATCAGGTAATCCAGTTGTTCTAACAGGGTAGGGTCGAGACGTTTTCGCATCTCAGCGTAATTCTTAAAGTATTGCCATTGGGTGAAAAGCTCACGATTATTTGGGTTTTCAAAATGTTCAACGGATAATTCATGAGCTGAATTGCCCAGTTCTGGATAGTGGAACAATAGAGCTAAGCAATATTCTTCAACAGGATTACGTACATTTTGATGGGAGGCTACATATTGTTTCTTTGCCACAGCTATATAGCGTTTTGTTTTACCAGTTCGCCATTTCGAAAGAGTATCTCGTATACTGGCTTCTTCGATGTCCAGTATACGAGCTAGTTTTCTTTCGTAGTGGGATTGTTGAATTGGGTCTTTTATTGTGTGAATCAGAGGCAGAAGTTTTTGTACCGCGGTAGATTTGTCCTTCGCATTATCTTTATCGATTCTGCTCGTTACTGTCTCCAGCGCAAATTCTAAAATGGGTAGGCTCTCTTCTATGAGTTTTCGCCAGAGCTCTGGATCTCCAGATATAACCTCGTCAGGGTCTTTGCCAGGAGGCATTGCAATAACGGTTACCTCAGTCTTATCCAGATAACTAACTATCACTTCTGTGCTTCGCAGTGTCGCCTCCTCGCCTGCAGTGTCAGAGTCTAGGGCCAGTGCTATTTTCCGGGCTAATTTGCGGGTGATAGCCACCTGGTTTTCTGTCAGGGAGGTTCCCATTGCTGCTACAGCATTCCGCCAGCCGTGCTGGTGGGCAGTGAGCACATCCATGTAACCCTCCATGATTATTACCAGTCCCTCTCGTTGGATAAACGGTTTTGCCTTGTCAATGCCATAGATACTGCTACCTTTATCGAAGATTGATGTCTGCGGCGAATTAACGTATTTGGGAAGAGAGCCGTCTAGAGTTCGGGCTCCAAAGCCCGTTACCTGACCCTGGTCGTTATATATAGGAATCATCAGATGGTTGCGAAATCTATCATAACTGCCTCCAGATTCCCGCTCGATTATCAAGCCAGCTTCCTTCAATTCTTTTTCTTCGTAGTTTTTACTCGTTAATAATTTCTTTAGTGTATCCCAACTATCTGGACTAAAGCCAAGGTGGAACTCTTTAGCAGTTTGCATAGTAATTTTTCTCATATTCAGGTAGTTTCTGGCTTTTTCCCCGGCTTTGGTATTTATTAATAAGTGGTGGTAATATTCGCAAGCTGCGGCATTAAGTTGAAATAGCCGTTGTTTCTTATTATCTTCTATTTTGTCAGATACCTTGTCCTGGATTAAGTTGATACCAGCTCTGTTCGCTAGTAATTGGAGCGCTTCACTAAAGCTGATTCCTTCCTTCTGCATAATAAAAGAGAAGACATCTCCACCTGTGCCGCAGGCCCCAAAACAGTGCCACGTTTGTTGTTCAGGAAAAACGAAGAAGGAAGGATGGTTTTCGTGGTGAAAGGGGCATAGGGCTTTGTAATTTCGTCCTGCTTTCTGCAAGGGGATATAATCTGAGATAATATCCACGATGTCAATTCTCTGTTTTATTTCGTCTACATTACTCATTATTTATGCTTTATTGAGAATAATACACTTCGAGGATTAGTTATCTCAGGACATACAAAATGAGTTAATAATAAATGGAGGTTTAAAGCAAATCTCCTTTGTATTAGAAAGCAAAGTTTCGTGGTAATTTTTCACATACCTACAACAATTATAAAGATTATAGCAAATTAACTTAAAAATTGAAAGCCAATATTTGGTGACTACTTTTGTATTGGAATATCAGTTTCAGGCTTGACATATCAGTTTCAGGCTTGTTGATTAAGTAACCTCAGAAAGGTAGAATAGAGATTCTATTGGAAAATGGAGGCGGTAGTATAATGATAGAAATGATAATTGATAGTATTAGAGCGAGCATGGTAAATGATCGCCTTCGGGCTGCGATTCTGAAAGAGAAGGCTGCCAACAGATATTTACCTATCTGGATTGGCCCTCCGGAGGCAGATGCTATTCTCTTAAAGTTGCAGAATATTGAACTGGCTCGTCCATTAACACATGATTTATTACAGTCAGTGATCGATACTTTAGGAGCTTCAGTTGACTATGTTGTAGTTAGTGACCTTCAGAATGATACCTTTTATGCAAAGCTTGCTCTCACTTTCGGCAAGGAGCAGATAGAGATTGATTCCCGCCCTAGTGATGCTTTGGCTCTGGCAGTACGTGTAGGAGCACCAATATATGCTGAGTCAGAGGTACTGGACAAGGCTGGCATAATGCTCGAAGATGAAACAGGAAGGCCTGCTTCAGAAAGCAGAGTTGATGATAAGGAACTAAAAGGCCTCTCAGCATATCAGGATTTCATAAGTACACTTGATTTAGAAGACTTCAATAAGCGCAAGTCATAGTCAGGCAACAAGTAAACTTGAAGTAGGCATGGGATATTCTCGTCTACGCTGATACCAACTAGAAGCTAGTAGAGTATTCATTACAAATCTCCGCAGGTATCCGGTTCCCAATTATTATATTTCTGTCTCTGGCTCTTCATAATGCCTTTTATTTCACATCCAACCTGGAAGGGTTTACTAATCAACCGCCACCTCGCTGCTGGTTATCGAGAGGTTCTTGAAATAAATATGCTCCCGGGAATTCTCCATGGCAGTGCAAATTTGCTGTCGGTGCGAAATGTTTTATAATCTGTTGACTTGAAGATAAATATGCTGCATGAATGGGACCTGAGCTTGTCACAGGCTCGTGAGATGCAAATAAAACTGGCGAAGCAGGTAGTGACTAGTTGCAAGGTTCTTAAACCCCATCTAATAGCCGGTGTTGATGTGTCCTCTCATCGCTCAAAGACTACAGGTACTGCCGCCGTTGTAGTACTTGACTACCCTGATCTTAAGGTAGTTGAGGTTAAGAAAGAAGAAGCCGAACTGCCCATTCCCTATATTCCAGGCTTATTATCATTTCGTGAATGCCCCCTTATAATTGCCGCCTGTGCTAAGTTAAAACATACGCCGGATCTTTTTTTGGTTGATGGACAGGGTATTGCTCATCCCAGGCGCCTGGGGCTTGCTGCACACCTGGGGCTTTTCCTTGATGTACCATCTATTGGCTGTGCCAAGTCAATTCTATGTGGTAGTTATAGGCCATTAGATGATAAAGTTGGGTCTCATGCCGTATTGATTTATAAAGAAGAGGTCGTTGGAGCAGCACTGAGGACAAAGATTAGAACCAAACCAGTATATGTTTCTATTGGCCATAAAATTGACCTTACCTCAGCACTGTATTGGGTGGGAAAATGTTGTTGCGGATATCGTCTTCCACAACCAACGCGTTTGGCACACCTGGCTGCTGGAGGAAATCAAGTAGCCTGACTAAGATTACTAAATAAGAATTAGTTGTGAGGAGTATAGATGGAAGAGCAAAGAGATGATTTACAGGCATTGCGCCGTCGAATTTCGGACATAATGGTGCATCTTTGACATCCCTGCCATAGAAGAAGAAATTACTCGTATAGAGCAAGAGTCAGCCAACCCCGATTTCTGGAACAGTCCGGTTGATGCACAGAATATGATGCGTCATCTGAGTGACAGAAAAAATCTTGTACAGACATGGCGTGGTATGGCTGAAAAAGTGACTGAGCTTCAAGAGATGATTATATTAGCCGTAGAAGAGAGTGATAAACTCCTGCAGCTGGAATTACAGAAAGAGTCAGAACTACTAGTAGCACGATTTGAACAACTGGAGAATCGCTTGCTTCTCAAAGGGAAATATGATCAGAGAAATGCGATGCTTACTTTCCATGCGGGTGCCGGTGGTACAGAATCTCAGGACTGGGCTGAAATGCTGCTCAGGATGTATCAGAGGTGGGCTGAAAAACATGATTACCAGACGGAGATGCTGGATGTATCTCCTGGTGAGGAGGCTGGGATTAAAAGCGCTGTCGTTGAAATCAGAGGAGACTATGCTTATGGCTATCTCAGGGGGGAGCATGGGGTTCACAGGTTAGTTAGACTTTCTCCATTTGATGCGGACCATGCACGGCATACCTCTTTTGCCCTGGTTGAAGTTCTTCCCGAAGCGGAGAAAGAGCAGGACTTGCAGGTTAATCAGGAAGACCTCAGAATAGATACTTTTAAGTCGAGTGGACCTGGAGGACAACATATGCAGAAGACGAGCAGTGCCGTCAGGGTAACTCATCTTCCGACGGGAATAATAGCAATCTGCCAGGGAGAGAGATCTCAACACCAGAATAGAGAAACAGCTTTAAAGATATTATATACGCGCCTCCTGAAACTGGAACGAGACGGGGAGAAAAAGAAGCGGGCACAATTGAAAGGGGAACGTATCGATGCAGAGTGGGGAAGCCAGATTAGAAGCTATGTGTTGCATCCATATAAAATGGTGAAAGATCATCGTACCAGATATGAAGTGAGTAATGCTGAAGCGGTGTTGGCTGGTGACCTTGATGGCTTTATAACTGCATATCTACACTCTAAGGTTGGCGAAGAGCTGTGATAAGGCGTATCATCCTTGTAGCTTTACTATCACTGTTGTGGATAGTTCCTTCAATTGCCAGTGCAAACAGTGGTCTTTTAGTGCTGGATGAGGCTGTAGAGCTTGATTTCCCTCACGGGATTGTTTTTCATCTTGAAGCCAGGAGCGATGTTGATATCGTCGATGCCCGTCTTCACTACCAGGTAATTAAGAGGAATTACGCCCGGGTTGTCAGTGAGGGGTGGCCTGATTTTATCCCTGCAGAGAGAATAAAGACCAGTTGGGTATGGGATATGAGGAAATCAAGTCTGCCGCCAGGAGTAGCTATAACATACTGGTGGACTGTTGAGAGTGCTGATGGAGATCTTGTGCAGACTACTCCCCTTGAGCTGAACTTCGATGATCTCCGCTATGATTGGAAAAGCCTGAGCGAAGGCCAACTTGTTCTTTACTGGTATGGAGGGGACGATTCTTTCGCTCGAGAATTGATGGAAGCCTGTCAGCAAGGGGTGCTTAGATTGAGCAGGGAGATTGGAGCTCTTCCTGAAAAAGTTATTAAGATATATATATATGCCTCGGCGAACGATTTAAGGGGAGCCATGATTTACCCTCAGGAATGGACAGGAGG
>CAYVML010000122.1:558-5724 GCA_964452475.1 uncultured Dehalococcoidales bacterium | reverse complement strand
TTCGAGGAATTACTGTCTATGAAAAAGATTAGAAAGGAGGAGCCCTACCAGACTCTCCTAACCCTTTCTGTCCAATCATAAGGGTGCAGACCAGAGATTGGTCATACCCTCTCATAGCTTTGTAAATAATCCTTGAATAATGGCATTAGAATATTGAGAGATAACGATACTAGTTCAAAGTCCTTCTTATCTTCTCCTACTTCCTTTCTACCATGGAAGAGGTTATATCTCACCAAATATACTATGTCTAAAAGTGTTTCAAATGTTCCATTGTAACTTATGGGTATCTTCTTATCATAAATGTCTCTCATATCTGCTATTTTATAGGTTGAGAGTTTATCTAGATTTCGACTAAATTCCTTACTACTTTCATTTAACTTGTTAAAACAGCTTTTAAAGCATTTCGAATTCTTTACACACTTAATTAGGTGAGCGTCAGATTTTTCTTCGCCGAATTTTCCTTTCATCCATCCATTAAATGCTATCCACAGTGCTATAAATCTATCACCGTCATCCAGAAATACTTGTCTTCTTTCAGCTCACTCAAGCCACTTTAATTACCCATACCATTTCTTATAGCTCCCTGTTGTTAAGCAATATTAACTTCTAATGTCAATTTTGATTATTTCTAAATTCTTTGCCTTTGAGGCAGTGAGTTCATTGTAAAGGTTTATACAAATGATTCTAATCTCTTTACCCATGGCTTTAGTTGTCCATGCATTAATATTATGGCTTGCACCAGCGAATTCCAAGACAGTATTATGTGCAGCATTATAAACTAAAAGAAAAGCGTATGGCTCGTTCCACTCATCTGCATAGCTAGCAGCTTGGCTTATCCCACTTTTAATCCAGTTTTCATCTCTAGCCTGTCCATCATAGACTTTTGCCTCAACTATTAGCCGGCGTTCATTATTTAGCTTTGCAGTTATAACGTCTGGTTTTCCTTTCTCTTTAGGACTTTTAGGGTCTATAGTAAAATCCAGCCCTTGGTCAAAAAGGTATTGGTAAAAGTCTTGCTTTAGCCTTCGCTCAATATCATTAAAAGCTTGCGTAGAACCACTTCGTGGTTTTGGTTTTTTTGCAATCTCTTGGAGCCTTGTTGCCCCAAACCATTCAATCCTCTGTTTATATCTAATCATGGTTGCGCGGGCAAAATCTTCTGCATATTCTTTGAATTTTAAGTAGTCAAGTATTGGAGTAATAAATAACTCAATAAACAATTCAACAGCTGCTTTTCTTGGAAGACTTGCCCGAAAATCAGAGCATTGAGCACTAATTTCTTTAATAATGTACCACACTTCCTCGGGTTCGCGTGGGGTTGATACTAAATTTTCAAGGAACTGATAGCAGAAAGCAACTCGCTGCTCACGATTATGTAAAAACTGTAATCCTCTTTGAGAGTCGCTAATATTACGGTTTACAAATAAAGTAGCATGTTGACCAATATTTTTTTCCTCACGTTGAAATACACCTTCTAAAAGAAGTCTATTAGCATAATCGGAGTAAATCACATTATGTAGAAACTCAATCTCAGTTTTGAGCAAAATGGCCGGTGTTTTGTATAGTCTCTGTACTTGCCATTCTATTAACTTCATACTAGTTCCACTTGGCATGAGAAACCTCCTATCAATTAGTCTTAAATTGATGTAACTTTATTGTTTTCTTATTCACAATATTTATAATCCATTGTTCCTCTGTTGAATAATAAACATATCTTGTTGCTGCTGCTACAGTTCTTCTATTGATTTCTCTTATGACGTTGTAATTTTTCCTACTACTATATGTCTTATCCAGACTGTTAATCCAAGAAGCCCACAAAGCTATATTACTTGATATCGGAAAAGTAACCTCAGATTGAGGATTGCCTAATCCCCAATTTTTAAAAAAGAAAACTGGATTATCACTGGTAAGAAAAGCCTGATTATTAGAAACAATAAAAATCCAAGTCATAGCTGGTAATATAGCAATAACCTTCGGTAAAGCATTGGGTGAAAGTGTACGGTACCATAACTCTGGAGGGAAGTAGTTTTCAAATTTTGATTTTAAACTTGGAAGTTCCCTTAATCGTTGCTCCAATATATGTTTTTTCGAAGGATTTTCTTGAACAAGATTTTCTATATCATTTTTTATATTATCTATTACTGTTTTTAAAGTCTCAGGACCTAGTTTCTTTATTGCTTCAAATCCTGCAGGGACTCGCTGAATCATAGATACGATATAAACTGAGAGAGCTTCTTTTTCTTCATCTGTTATAGATAGGCGACTCTTTATTTTATTGAGGACTTTATTTGCAGGTTGTTCTATTTGACTATTAAGAAGATTTTCGGTCGATTGTGACCAACGGTTATTCTCTTGAGCAATATTCTTAATGTTGCTTTCGAAAACCTCAATACTCCCTTTTTCATAAACCCATATATGAGGTTGGTTAAACGAATTAGAAAAACCTTTTAAGTAATAACGAGGTATATAATGTTGTCCCATCTTCACCAATATTACTGCTAGGAAATTACAATAGCAATTGTGGTATCACTGGTTCTCTTTCTTTAATAAGGCTTTGACTTATTACCATGTTTGACAACAGTGATGATCTGTACCCCTCAGTGACTGATAAAACTAACATTTTGATTGGCCCAAAGATGGGGGCAAGACCAAAGAACATTCCCTTTATTTCTTCTTGGATCTGATTTTCATTAAATATTTTATTAGTAGCATTCGCTCTTCTTCAGATGTATTAAGTAACGGAAGTCGCGGCCAGTTAGCTTTCTCAAGAAGATCTGATATATTTATACTGTAGGCTTTAGCTAGGTCGTATAATAATATGCCATGAAGAGATTTATCTGATCTGTATCCTCTTTCAATTTTACATATTAGGCTTTTAGATTTATTAAGTTTCGTTGCTATCTGCTGTTGAGTGGCTCCTTGTTTTTCTCTTGCTTGAGTTAGAAACCTACCAATACCAGATGGCCTTTCTTTTTTGGGGCGACCTCTTTTTTTTAGCATAGCGACGTGACCTAGATGCAATCGAGAGGCAATCCTAAATAATAGTTGACATTTTGTCAACTATTATTATATACTTCAAATGGGTGGTTGGCATTGTCTATGTGATAACGTAGTGTTATGATTTATTGACTTGTAATAAGGAGGGCACTATGAGGGAAGATCGTCAGTCAAAGTTTGAACAGATTAATTCCTTTATTACATTCGAAGATGTTATTGCTTTAGCCCTTGCTCGTTCCAAAAAACATAGCTTTAAATCAAATACTACACCTTGGTGTGAAGCCTTATTAGAATTAAAAAATAAATATTCAGATAAAATACCTGAATTACAGGAAATTTACTTTAACGATAGACCTCCATTGCCCCCACAAAGTGATCAGGTATATCAGATATTTACAACATTAGCTCGGTCAGGCGAAATGAGCTTACCTAATCCACAATTTGTCAAAATCGTAATTAGTAAAAGCCAAAAAAATCGAATACTTAGAGCATTGGGCCATTCCCTCGATAAATATGATGCGCTAATAAATGAGATTGTTCCTATTCTAGAAGAGAAAGTCGCTATTAGGTAATATGGCCACTAGTCATGCACTTCATGAACTTACTAAAGAAGTAGATGACTGGGTTGATAAGGTACTCCCCAATAATTATCCTAGTATTGCGTTATCTCGAATAAAATCCAATAAAGTCATTCGAGAGGCAGTAAGTGGTTATCAGGTTCTTGAACCCCATGAATATATTATAATCGACTCCCCTATACTTCAAAGATTGCGTTATATACATCAGACCTCCCTTGCATACTTGGTCTATCCAACAGCAAATCACACGCGATTTGACCATAGCCTGGGCGTCGCAAAAATAGCATCTGAAATTGGTCGACATCTAGATATTGAGAAAAATAAACTTATTGAATTACGATTAGCAGCTCTTCTACATGATGTTGGTCAATGCCTATTTTCACACTTATCAGAGACTTTGATGGAATATAAATTTAGTAAATTATATAAAGATGCAAAGGTATCGCCAGAATTTGAAGGTAAAGATTTACCTCTTAGTGAAATATTATCTTACCTGATAATTAAAAGCCCTAAATTTAACGACCTTTTAAAAAAAGTAGTTTGGCATTATCATGCACATGTGGACATAGATATAATAGCCAAATTAGTTATAGGTAAGGTGTCTAATGACTTTGCTTATCTATCTGATATTATTTCCGGACCGTTTGACGCCGATAAGTGCGACTACCTGGTCAGAGATTGCTATTTCTGCGGGATAAGAGCTGATATTGATGTTCCTCGAGTATTGATCTCATCATTGATATTGGACCGAACTCGCTTCAAAGAGAGTGATTATCCAAGACGAAATTTAGTTATGAGAAGAGCTGGTGCTCCAAATCTAGAACAAATTATCTTTAATAAGATGTTACTTTTCCCGGCAGTTTATCACCATCACAAAGTCCGAGCACTGGAATGTATGGTAAGAGCAATTTTTGAGAAGATTTGGAGTTCCCCTCAGGAAATTGAAAATGAAAGGCTACGCTTTGAACATGTAAGTGATTTTCTTTCTGTGAGCGAACAAGAATTCTTTACTCGTCTTATTGAGGAACGCCAAGTTGGTGGTATGGTTAAAAATATATTGGATAGGAAACTTCTTAAGCGTTGCCTAGTACTTTCGGATTCCTATATTTCTGGTTCTGGAAAACACAAAATTATGAAATTAAGTCTAGAAAAAAATCCTGACCAATTGGTCAATTTTAGACAATTAATCTGGGATGGTCTTCCAAAGGCAAATAGAACGTCGATTTATGATCTGTGGGTTGACATACCAGCATCTCCGCCGCTTGGTCGAGATGCTGATCAATGTTTTATAGATGAGGATACCTCTAAACTTCATCTACTTCCAGAACATTTCCCCTATCCGAGATGGATTGAATCATATATCGAGCGAAAATGGAAAGGGCATATATTTTACATTGAAGATGATAGTCATAGAGAAGCAGTAAACAGAGCAGCTAAAAGTATGTTTAGAAAATTAAAGATTTATTTTGAGCCAGCAGCCACAAACGAGTGCAAGCTATAGAGAGCAGTTATAAGATTCATTATTAGCTTCTATACTACAGGACGATTAAAGGACGCATTTTGCCTAATGGTCATCTCTTACTACAATCAA
>CAYVML010000122.1:0-548 GCA_964452475.1 uncultured Dehalococcoidales bacterium | reverse complement strand
ATCAAATTTATCCAATTATATGAATAATAGGCAGGCCATGCCCCTTTGGTTTGATTTTTCAATAATTCACCAATACCCGGAGTAGACTATTCAAATCTTTACAGTTATTAGTATGTAAGCGCACTACGGTAACACGCAAACTTTTTTAGAATTAAACCAGGAAGGGTAATAGTACAAATCAAAGCTACAAAATAGCTAACGTTTAGCTAACGGACTGGTTGCAACTCAATGGTATCAATTGGAAGATTACGAACAAAATCGGTTTTTAGAAGTTGATGAAAAAGTATACTATCAAACGTAATAAGTCATATTGCCATAGCCAGCAACACATTCCTAAACCGCGTGTCGGGTGTTCGAGTCGCCCCAGGGGTACCACTTTTTAAAGCTGAATCATTTACTTTTAGTGGACTTGCCCCAGTCTAACAGTATTGCTGGACTGGTTTGAGGGAGGGCAGGTCAAGTATTTGTTGAATATTCATGCCTGATAGCTAACCGTCCATTAGAATATCGCCGCCTCATGGGAGATTTAATTACAGGAATATTCATTT
>CAYVML010000121.1:0-5754 GCA_964452475.1 uncultured Dehalococcoidales bacterium | reverse complement strand
AGAACTTGTAAGAAGCAAAACAGGCCGTATTTATGGAAACTTGATTGCTATACTAACTTCTATAAAAGCGCTTCCCCTAGCTTATAATCGTGACTTGCAGGAAGATAAAGAAGGTATTTTCGATACTGTAGATACATTGCATTACAGTTTAAAAATATTTGCAGCTATGATTAAATCAATAAGCATAAATTCAAATCGTATTTATAATTCCATGAAAACAGATTATCTTTTAGCCACGGACATTGCTGACTATCTGGTTAAAAAGGGAACTCCATTCCGCCAGGCTCATAGTATAGTGTCCAAGATGACTAATTATGCTATTAGTCATAATAAACAATTTCGAGAACTAAATATGGATGAATATCAGAGTTTTAGTAAACTTTTCAATCGAGATGTCTATGATATAAGTATAGAGTCATCCATCTCTGCTCGGGATAATACTGGAGGAACTTCTCCTAAACAGGTGAAGGCTGAAATCGTTAGATGTTGGAAAATACTAAGAAATGAAGGCTAATAATTATCATGTTAAGCTAGCTCCTTCAATACTTAGTGCTGATTTTGCACATCTTGGAAATCAGATTGAAGAAGTTAGCAAGGCTGGAGCAGACTATATCCATGTAGATGTGATGGATGGACATTTTGTACCTAACATCACTATAGGCCCACCGGTAATAGCTGCTCTCCGGGCATGTACTGATCTGCCTCTTGATGTTCATCTAATGATTGAACACCCAGAGAAATATATAACTCAATTTGTAAATTCTGGTGCTAATATCATAACCATACATGTAGAAGCCTGTCCCCATCTCCATCGGGAAATCCAACTGATAAAACAGAACGGCCTTAAAGCGGGAGTATCACTAAACCCAGGAACCCCCATAGATTTAATAAAAGATGTTCTCTCTCAAGTTGATTTGGTTTTAATAATGAGTGTTAATCCAGGTTTTGGAGGTCAGGCTTTTATACCTGAAACATTTCGTAAAATAAGTCATTTAAGATATATGATGGATGACAATAAAATAAACGCTGAAATTGAAGTTGACGGGGGAATTACCATAAATAATGCCTCTAAAGTAGTAAACGCTGGAGCAAATGTATTAGCAATTGGGACAGCTATTTTCAAAACTAAAGGAGGAATAAGTCAGGCACTTCGTTCTTTTAGAACGACTTTAGATTAGCTTACAGCCTTGTATCTATTGCGAAGACATCTGGTACAAATATTGGTTTTCATTTTTTTCCCGTCTATTGCAATGGTAACCCTACGAATATTAGGTAGCCAATGACGCTTAACATGTTTCTTAGAGTGACTTACACTATTACCAAACTGGATTCTCTTTCCACAAATGTCACATTTCACTACAGGTATTTATCCTCCTTTACTCCAAATCCACACTAAGCTATTATATCAGGAATACCCTACATCGCAAAGGGAGTTGAAAAATTATTATGAAAACCAAGTTAGCAAATGGGCAAACACTAAAAGAAATGTTTGTCGAAGGTTCCAAATTGCTGGAAGAGAATGTTCAGGATATAAATGCTATTAATGTTTTTCCTGTACCCGATGGCGATACAGGAACCAATATGTTGCTAACTATGCGCTCGGCTGTAGAAGAAACCAAGCAAATTAAAAATAATGACGTTTCCTCTATGGCACAAGCTCTCGCACATGGGGCACTTATGGGAGCCAGAGGAAATTCTGGCGTTATCCTTTCTCAATTCTGGCGTGGAATTGCTAAAAGCCTGGATGGAAAGGAGACTTTTACAGGTAAAGATTTCACAGCGGCACTTGGGGAAGCATCGAAGGCAGCATATGAAGGTGTAATCAATCCTGTGGAAGGTACTATGCTTACTGTACTTAAAGATGCAGCTACTGCTGCCAAGGCTATACCTGAAAACTCCGATAATTTAAAATCAGTGATGGAAACTACTGTAGAGGCTGCTAAGAATTCCGTTTCTAGAACACCAGAATTGTTACCGATGTTACGAGAGGCAGGAGTAGTGGATGCAGGAGGACAGGGTCTCTATATATTGCTGGAAGGGGCATGTAATTTCCTGTACGGTAAACACCGTAAAACGACAGAGCGAAAACCTGAATTGGTTAGGTCCCTTAATCCTTCAGGCTCTAGAATTGCTTCCGCCAATGAGGTAGAGCTTCCATGGGGGTATTGCATTAACTTTTTATTAGAAGGAGAAAGGCTTAACCTGGATAGGATTAAAAGAGGTTTGAGCCGAATTGGACAATCTCTGGTACTTGTTGGAGACAATAATACCGCCAGAATTCACATTCATAGCTTTAACCCTGGTAGAATCTTAAGTTACGCCACGCATCTGGGTACACTACACCAACTGGATATTAATAACATGGATGACCAATATGCAGAATTTATGAGATTACAAAAGGAGCATCTACCTCAAGTAGCAATTGCCACTATAGCTATTGCGTCTGGAGAAGGTTTCTTTAAAATATTTGATACGCTTGGAACCACTATGATTGTTCCTGGAGGACAAACCATGAATCCGAGTGTTCGTCAATTATTGAGAGCTGTAGAAGAAGTACCATCAGAAAACGTTATCTTATTACCAAACAACAAGAACATCATCCTTACAGCTTCACAGGTAGAATCACTAACTAAGAAGAGAGTTAAGCTAATACCAAGTACAACCATACCCCAGGGAATCGCAGCACTACTTTCATTCAATATTGAAATTAGTTTGGAGAAAAATGTGATTGCAATGGAACAATCTTTATCCACTCCGCGAACTATAGAAATAACAAGAGCTGTACGTAAGACTCAAATAAATGGTAAAAACATTAAAAAAGGTCAATTCATTGCTGTGGTAAATGATCACGAAATAATAACAGATGATAGCAATAGAATGATAGACGTGATTTTCGATGCATTGGCTACAGCAAATGTTGAGAATTCCGAAATAATAACCATTTATTATGGCTCCGAATCTGAGATTACTGAAGCGGAGGACATAGCCCAAAATATTCGTAACAACTGTACAGCTGAGGTTGAAGTGGTAAATGGCGGGCAACCACACTATAACTATATAATCTCACTGGAATGAAGTTTTTAGCTTTATGTCCAGAAAAAAGATGTGATAGAAGACAATCTACTATTATAAAAACTGGCAAGAACCTGTTTCATAAACCTATTGTCTTGCTAAAAAAAGTAGCCAATATAAAGAAACCAGCACAAATATAATGTCAAACGGTTTGTAATGCTTACGCATAATATATTTGTATTTCTTTAGAGAGCAGTATGGGAATGGCCAGTATAGATTCATTAAAGTCTATTCTTGACTTAGAGTGCAAGAAAGGCTACAACAACAGAGCAGTAATTGGAGGTTTGAATAGCTACTTGTCTCAAAATGCCTGGCAAATCAGACAAAGTATAAACAACCCAGAACTGCTGGCAGGGTTTGACCAACTTGACTTAGCTCACTTTGACTACTTGGCCTGTACTGCAAATGAACGTAAACAATGGGTAGAAGATGCTCTTTTTTGGATAGGAAGTTTTCAAGAATCTAAAAAACCAAATATAAATAATATAAATTCATTTAAAAAGGACGCCTTAGTAATTACAGCAGGTACATCTCGCAAGAGAAATGAAAAACTAGACTCTCCAATCACCATAATCAGGGGGATTAATTCGCGGGTAACTTCAAAATTTAAAAAATTGGGTGTCGAAACTATTTACGACCTTCTATATTTTGTTCCAAGGCGTTACATAGATTACAGTCAGAAAAAATTCATATCCGAGCTACAGCAAGGAGAAGACCAGACTATTATGGCAGAAGTGTGGCAGGCCAAAATAGTTCAGCTTGGCAAGCGAAAGGGCACTGAGGCAGTTGTAGGAGATGGAACAGGGAAGGTAAGAATAGTCTGGTTCAATCAGCCCTATCTGGCAAAGAGATTCTTACCAGGTACAAAGGTTGTTATTAGTGGAACAGTTAGTACATTTAGTAAGCAGAATATGTTCGTTTCTCCTGAATGGGAATTTCTTGAAGATACAGATTTAATTCATACTGGCCGACTGGTTCCTGTATATCCTCTTACACATGGACTATACCCACGACAGGTGAGGAAATGGATTAAAGAAGCGATTGACGGTTGGGTCTGGCAAATAAATGATTTTTTACCGGTAGAGATAAAAAGGCACTGCCATCTACTTGACCTCGCTGAGGCTATAGTTAGTTTTCATTATCCAAAAAATATCTCAACGGCGCATGAAGCTAAAAAACGGCTGGCTTTTGACGAGCTATTCCTGCTTCAATTGAGTGTACTATCTAGAAAACAAGAGTGGCAAGAAAACCAACCAGGAAATAAATTTAATATCTCTCAGGAAACCATAAATTCATTTTTAGAGCATTTACCATTTTCTCTTACCAGTGCACAGGAAAAAGTATTAGCAGAGATTACAAATGATCTTAAGCGGACAATACCAATGTTGCGTCTTCTCCAGGGGGAGGTTGGTAGTGGCAAAACAGTCCTCGCGATCTACTCACTACTAATGGCTATGCTCAATGGTTTTCAGGGAGCCTTGATGGCACCAACTGAAGTTCTGGCGGAACAGCATTTCCAGAATATATGCTCCAATTTCTTAGATATTGATAGTCTTCAAAATAATATGGCATCTACCTTTATGTACCAATGTTCATTTATCAATCGAAAAATCACAGTTGCATTACTGATTGGCAGTCTTAAAATTGATGATAAAAGGGATTTACAGACAAAAATTGAGAAAGGTGAAATCGACCTCGTTATTGGTACACATGCATTAATACAAAGGAAGGTCCAATTCCATAAATTAGGGTTAGCGGTCATAGATGAGCAACAGCGTTTTGGGGTTTTACAGCGTTCAACCTTGCGACAGAAGGGATTTAATCCACATATTCTGGTAATGACGGCAACACCTATACCGCGAACTCTGGCACTAACAATGTATGGAGATCTGGACATTTCCATTATTGATGAATTGCCGCCAGGACGTAAGCAAGTTAAAACATATTGTCTAGAACCACAGGATATTGAGAAAGCATATGTCTTCATCCATCAGCAAGCTATGGATTCAAAACAAATTTTTATTATTTGCCCATTAATAGAAGAATCAGAGGTATTAGAAACAAAAGCAGCCGTAGCAGAGTATCTATACTTATCGAAGGAAATATTTCCAGATTTAGAACTAGCATTACTGCATGGAAGGATACCATCTAACGAAAAGGAAAAAATTATGCAAAATCTACGTGCAGGAAAGATCGATATACTTGTTTCAACTTCGGTTGTAGAAGTCGGTATAGATATACCAAACGCAACAGTTATATTTATAGAAGGTGCTGATCGCTTCGGATTATCACAGCTTCATCAGTTGCGAGGGCGCGTGGGTAGAGGTGAGGACCAAGGATATTGCATACTTATTTCAGAGAAACCACTGGAAGAGTCAACACGTTTATTACTGATGGAGGAAATTCACGATGGTTTTACACTTGCAGAAAAAGACCTGGAGATTAGGGGCCCTGGAGATTTTTTTGGTACTCTTCAAAGTGGACTACCGCCTCTAAAAATAGCTAGCTTTTCTGATATACATATTTTGGAGGAAGCTCGAAAAGAAGCTTTAAAGCTTTTACAGAAGGACCATAATTTACAGAAAACCGAATACTCTCTATTAAATAAGCAATTGAGCCATATAAGGTCTCAGAATACGGAATGGAGTTAATGTATTAATAAAATGGAACTAAAAACGCCGG
>CAYVML010000120.1:0-5803 GCA_964452475.1 uncultured Dehalococcoidales bacterium | reverse complement strand
TCGATGGATATCGTTGCCCTGGTGGTGGCATTGGTATTCGTACTGGAGGGCATATTAAGCCATAATGCCTTTGTAGCTCTACTCTATGGAATTATAGTGGTTTTGTCATTTCTGCATGTGGGGCCTTTCCGAATGCATAAGATGGTGGGACGCTGGTATTATGTTATCACAGCCTACGTTCTGATTATGACCGCTATTTACATTTTTATCCTCTAAGCCGGCTGGCTGCTGGATATCGCTTGCGTGTAATATATTATGGTGTCATTGATAAATATGACACGTAAAAGTTGAACTCGGTTAAGGTTGCTGGTAATGGTCAATCGAAATACTAGCTGACAGACTATTTGGATGGCATTTGCACTGCATTATCCCGGCGGGCACGCATTTGCTTTTCCATGGCCTTAGGATAACGTTCCCTGAGATAAGATATTTCGTTCAAATGCCGAAGCGCTTCAGTTTCCATGTGCCAGCCGCCTGCTTTCAGGTTGTCTTCCAGTTGAGTGAGATTGCGTGCACCGATAATTACCGAGGTAATTGCCGGTTGTTCCAGCACCCAGCGAAGCGCTACCTGCGCTGGACTTCGAGCTAAGTTACCGGACACTTGAAGAAGCGCTTCAAGTGTCGCGTCGGCATTATCAGCAAAGTAATTGCTGGGGAATGACCAGGCTTCGTCTGAACGAGAGCCCGGAACCTTTCGCTGGCCGGGCTGGTATTTACCTGATAGGAAACCGCCTGCCAGCGGGCTCCACACCACCACACCCATGCCGTTAAGCTGGCACATCGGAATAAGCTCTTCTTCGATATCGCGTACCACCAGGCTGTACTGAGGCTGGTAGCAAACGAAGCGGGACAGGTTGTTTACATCGCTTATCCTGAGAGCCTCGGCAAGCCGCCAGGCTTCGTAATTGCTGCAGGCGATATATCGTACCTTCCCCTGGTGAACCAGGGCGTCCATTGCTCTCAGCATTTCATCCAGAGGGGTTTGCTCATCTACATGATGGATGTAGTAAATATCTACGTGGTCCATCTGCAGGCGTTTCAGGCTGTCCTCGAGAGCGTTCATGATATGGAAACGTGACATTCCTGAGTCGTTTGGTCCTTTGCCCATTGGATTGAAGAACTTCGTGGCAACCACCATGTCTCTCCTGCGGCCCTTTAGTGCTCGCCCGAGAAAGCTCTCAGACTGGCTCCCTCCATACGAATCCGCCGTGTCGAAAAAATTCACACCTGCGCTGAGGGCACGGTCTACCATCCTTTTTGACTCGTCTTCGCTGGCGCCTTTGCCAAAAGTCATGGTGCCCAGGCAAAGCTCGGATACCTTTAATCCTGTATGTCCCAATCTTCGATATTCCATACTACACTCCCGTTCCTTTTTACATTAGTTTTATAAGGTTTGAAAAATATACCACAAATTTGATTGTGAGACTATGGCATATACATATATTGCGGTGAGTATGAATACCAGATAACTGTATGAGGGAAACTCATTCGAAAAATGCACTGGAGCTCTATCTGTAATATATAAATTAAGAAAGCGTACCGTTATTTAGTTGAATGAGTTGATAGACTATTGTATCTTTATATTATACTAGACTGTAAGACTATATCGTAATAACTTAAATTATTATAGAGTATATGCTTAGGGGTTTAGGTGGACAATAAGACTAGTGTTTTAAAGGTTTCACCCATTTTCTGTGGCTTGAATGCTGACGAGCTTGAAGAGCTGGCTGATTATGCTACGCAGCACAGTTATAAACCCGGAGAATTTATTTTCTGGGAAGGTGATACTCCCCACTACTTCTATATTATAGCCAGGGGCAGGGTAAGGATGCTCAAGCATTCCTCTGCTGGGAAGGAATTTACCATAGCTTTCTTTGGAAATTATGAAATGTTTGGTGAAGTAGCAGTCTTTCAGAATTTGCACTATCCTGCTTCGGCTCAGGCTGTTATAGAAACTGATATATTACGGATTAAGGGAGAAGCCCTTCTGTCTTTTCTCGGCAGTCGGCCTCAAGTAGCTTTGCGGATTATCAATATCCTGGGGGAACGCCTTAGAGAAGCTCAAGAAAGGTTAAAGGACATCGCTGGAGGGAGGGTTGAGCAACGTATTGCCAGGATACTGTTTATGTTATCGGAGAAAACTGGGCCAGCTTTGCTATATAAGCGACAGGAAATTGCTGAAATGGTAGGAACAACTACTGAGACCGCTATTCGGGTTATTGTTAAATTTAAAGAGATGAAAGTGATAGATACTGATCGCGGTAAAATCACTATTCTTAATCCGGAGAGGCTAAAATTATTAAGCGAAGGTCCTCCGCGTGTATAAACACAATAATAATTATCTTTCCTCCATAGAAATTCTGTTAAATAGTTAATAATTTATCCCCTTGTATGATGTATATCATATTCATGTTATTAAACTTATTGTATGCTTTAGGTAATGTTCGGCACTGAGTTTTATTGGGTAGATGACGGGAATGATTAATAATAAATTGTCAAAATGTAAAGGATCGAATTTGCGTATGGCTCTCTATAAATGCCCTGGTTGTGGTGCCGAGCTGCAGGTGTTCTCTGATGAGGATATAATAAAATGCTGGAGCTGCGGTGAAGTTATTAACCGGGCAGAGACTCCTGCCTGTATTGAATGGTGTGTCTCGGCGCGATCGTGTCTGGGGGAGAGAAGATGGAAAGCGCCGATGGGAGGTAATATAATAAATAGCTCGTTAAGTATTGAATAAAGTTAAGGGGGGAAAAATGGCATCAACTAACGCAGAAAAATATGAGTGTACTGTTTGTGGGTATATCTACGACCCGGCGCTTGGTGACCCTGACGGCGGTATTGAACCTGGCACAGCTTTTGCAGATATACCGGATGACTGGGTCTGCCCTGTCTGTGGTGCTGGCAAAGACCAGTTTGAAAAAATCGGTAACTAAATAAGGGAGAGGGTAATGATTGAGAACCTGAAGACAGAACAATTAGAGCGTATCCTGGAAACATTGCCCGTTGACATCTCTTTCGTTGATGAAAATGATCTGGTGAGATATTGGAACAGGCATGAAACTCGGACCTTCAAACGGCCCTTTTCGGTGATTGGAAAACCTGTTCAGAGCTGTCACCCCAAACAAAGCATTCATAAAGTAAACCAGATATTGAATGATTTCAAAGAGGGGAAAAGAGATTCAGCAGAATTCTGGATAGACCTTGCGGGCAAGAAGGTATATATCAGGTATTTTGCGGTACGAAGTAATGAGGGTATTTATCTAGGCACTCTGGAAGTTGCGCAGGATATCACTGAGATAAAAACAATTGAAGGAGAAAAGAGAATAATCGACTATTAAAAAGGTGGTAAGCAAATGAAGTTAAAACAACTGAGCCCCGGAATTTATATGGTGGGGGCTATTGACTGGGATAGACGACTGTTTGACTCTCTTATTCCGCTACCAGATGGGACAAGCTATAACTCATATCTGGTGAGAGGTAGTGAGAAAACAGCTCTTATTGATACCGTGGACCCGACTATGAAAGGTGTACTGCTAAATAACCTGGAGCAATTAGAGACTGGACAGATAGACTATATTATTGCCAATCATGCAGAACAGGACCATTCAGGAACAATACCAGCAGTATTAAGTAAATATCCTGAAGCAAAGGTGGTATGTACAGCGAAGTGCAAGGGAATGCTCATCGACCTGCTTGAGGTTCCTGCAGAGAAGTTCATTACGGTTGAAGATAGAGAGACTGTTTCACTGGGGGATAGGACACTGGAGTTTATTCATGCTCCCTGGGTTCACTGGCCGGAAACGATGCTTACATATCTGAAGGAAGAGAAGATACTTTTCTCCTGTGATTTGTTCGGCTCACACCTGGCTACCAGTGATCTTTATGTTACTGATATTTCTTCACTTTATGAAGCGGCCAGAAGGTATTTCGCCGAGATTATGATGCCGTTTCGAGTGCAAATGAGGAAAAATCTTAATGCACTTGAAGATTACGTAGTAGATATCATTGCTCCCAGCCACGGTCCTTTGCATGATAAGCCGGGATTTATCAGGCAGGCATACCATAGCTGGGCTTTTGATAATCCCAAGAACATTGTTGTCTTGGCTTATGTGTCGATGCACGGTAGCACACGTGAGATGGTCGACTACCTGGTTAGGGCACTGGCCGGGAATGGCGTAACCGTAAAGCAGTTTGATCTCACGGTGACTGATATTGGAAAACTGGCGATGTCTCTGGTAGATGCGGCAACGGTTGTTATTGGAACGCCAACCGTGCTGGCTGGGCCGCATCCGAATGTAGCCTATGCTGTCATGCTGGCTAACGCACTGAGACCTGATATAAGATTCCTTTCTATCATTGGTTCGTATAGCTGGGGAGGTAAAACGGTTGAGCAACTTACCGGGTTGATTCCAAACCTTAAAGCGGAAGTATTACAACCGGTGCTGATTAAGGGATTCCCAGGAGAGACTGATTTTCAGGCACTTGATAGCCTGGCAAGCACTATTGCAGAAAAACATAAGGAAAACAAATTTCTTTAGAAAAAACAGCTAAGGCTGGAGAGTATAAAAGGAGGGTAAAATGGTAAGTACAAAACAAGTATACAGGTGTAATGTCTGCGGCAATATTGTAGAGGTACTTCATGCGGGAGGGGGTGAGCTCGTCTGCTGCAAGCAGCCAATGGAATTACTGGAGGAAAAGACAGCAGATGCTGGTTTGGAAAAGCATGTTCCTGTGCTGGAAACAACGGACGGCGGAACAAAGGTGAAAGTTGGAGAGGTGTCTCATCCGATGGAGGAAAAACACTATATTGAATGGGTAGAGGTGCTTATTGGCGATAGGGTTTACCGGACTTTTCTCAAGCCGGGAGATAAGCCGGAAGCACAATTTGAGCTTGCTGGTAAAGGGATGATTGCCAGAGAATATTGCAGCGTTCATGGCTTGTGGAAATCAAGTTAGATAGAGCTATATTTTGAATGAAAAACGTAAAGAGCAGAAAAAAGGAGGTATACAATGGAAGAAATTAAAGAGAGAGTTATCAGTATCCCGAGGATAGGAGAGCTGGCCCCGGACTTTGAAGCTGTAACCAGTCATGGGGTGCTCAAACTGGAGGATTATAAAGGAAGTTGGCTGGTTTTGTTTTCCCATCCGGCTGATTTCACTCCGGTTTGCACCACTGAGTTTATTGCCTTTGCTGAAATCTATCCCGATTTACAAAAACGCGGGGCAGAGCTCCTGGGGTTAAGTATTGACAGTGTTTCTTCTCACATTGCCTGGGCGCGCAACATAGAGGAAAAGACAGGGGTAAAAATACCATTTCCTATTATCGCTGATCTCAGCAAGGAGGTTTCTACCAGCTATGGCATGATTCATCCCCAGCAGAGTAAGACTGAAACGGTCAGGTGCGTGTTTATTATTGACGATAAACAGGTTATCAGGACAATACTTTATTACCCGCTTACTACTGGTAGGAACATGCAGGAGATTCTCAGGA
Organism: uncultured Dehalococcoidales bacterium; assembly: GCA_964452475.1. Lineage (GTDB taxonomy): Bacteria > Chloroflexota > Dehalococcoidia > GIF9 > AB-539-J10 > JAUUZT01. Next base: position 311 of record CAYVML010000120.1, on the reverse strand, counting down.
TAATAGATGCACTACAAACAACGGATGAGCATAAGGTGGCTACTCCAGCAAACTGGAAACCCGGTGATATGGTGGTGGTGCCACCGCCAAATACACAGGAAATGGCAGAAGAACGGGTTAAACAGGGATACGAATGTGTTGACTGGTATCTCTGCAAGAAGAAATTATAAACGATAAAGGAGATTATCATGGCTTGTATTGGTGCTGATGGTAAACCTAGCGTATCTGGCATTAAGTTGCTCCGCACTCTTCAGTCGGGATTTAAAGCCCCTGAAGAAATTGCTAAAGACACAGGATTACCTCTATTCAGA
>CAYVML010000119.1:0-5806 GCA_964452475.1 uncultured Dehalococcoidales bacterium | reverse complement strand
GAAGGACCCTGGTTAGCCTGGTAAATATACCGTATGTTTTTAAATGACTTGGCAATCTTAGCGCTACTATCGGTTGACCCATCATCAACAACGACCACCTCTATAGGTTGATACTCTTGATTGAAAATGCTTTGTAGACTATCTTCCAAATAACGTTCGCTATTATAAACAGGCACAATAACGCTTGCTAACCGCTGCTTCAATTTATCACTCCTGTCGAGAACCAAATACTATTTGTCATCTTACAAGACGTTACATCATTAAAGGCAGCTATCCTTACGATATTAAGCTTAAGATTATACCTGGTATCTTATCAGTGTCTTTCCCAAGTTCCAATATATAGCTTGGTACTTGCCTCACGAATTTTGCCATCCATCGCAGATCTTGCTCGCCTGCTCCAGGTAACTGGAGAATGGTACTGGGCGCTAATGCTTTAAGCCCAATAGCTGAAGATACTCTTTTTAATCTTGTCTCGGTAATGTCAGTAACTTGAGGCAATACGATTGCTCGTACTCCATATCCCTTTGAAATCTTTTCCGGATAATATTTGTTTAAAAATACAAGGGCTTTATCTGTGCCAGTACGTGCAGGATCAATAATTGCGGAAGTTAGCCTAGGGAACCGCTTAATATCATTAACCTTTAATCTGCACACATTGTACAGGCTATATACATAAGGGACCGGGTCTGTGCTGAGGAGAACATGATCATCCCCGGCACAGGTGAGCTCTGAATAAATACAGGAAAGAGCTGTACAAGACTTACCGGAACCACTTGTTCCCACCAGAAGTACTCCTTCGTTTAACTTTCCAACTGCTCCAGCATGAACTAATTGAAGCCCCTTTCCAGTTGCCCACCACTGGAAAATATAACGCATTGGAGTACTGCTCTCATAGTAGTGAATTTGGCCGGCATCAGGAACCCAAAAAAGAGCTAAATTCTGTTCAGTATCGAACATGCTCAGGGTGTTAGTCCCTATTCGGTAAGTTCCCAGTATATTTTTACTCTTAAAATAAATAACCGGGTTAGTATTTTCCTCTTTATCTTGATTTCTCTTGCTGGTAATCGCAGGATGTTTGTCCCATGGAAATGGAGCCATCTGTGTATTTGTAGTGACACCATCCCATAAACAGATAGTAAAAGAGGGTATTGATACTTTTTCAATTGCTAAGTGCTCCAGAGCTGGAGAGATATGCGGTAGTAGTGCCTTTCCCGCAAAACGTAAGCGGACGTGATAGTCAGCGACATTATAAAATCGGTCTATTATATCTGTATTCTGTGATGCTTCTAGAAAATTATTATAAGCTAGCTCAAAGTAACTGCGTGACATGAGTGCTCCCCTAGTTGAAATATTTATTACATATAAATAAGTGTTTAGGAATAGTTGTCTAAGGATACAGAAGTAGTATTAATAATAGCCAGTGAATATTCCGTAATGACTCGTTGAAGAGAAGAATTTTTACATTAGCCATGTTTCTAAAGATTATTTATATTATGATTGAGGCCAATCTGTATACTCAACTTCATGAATTGGATCTACCAGGAGGAAATCCTGCATGTCAGTATATTTATGTAGGACTATTTTGTCTAAATTGAAACGAGTCTTTTCTAAAATGGTTTTTCTTTCATTTTGGTTGTCAGGGGTTTTCATATCTTTGTTCTTCAGGGTTTTATCAGGAATAATAAGACCTTCCTTACGTAATTCAGCTACAAATTTACGTACGAGCCTATTCATTTCAGCAGCATTGCTGGCATCATATGAACTTATAACCCATTCAACAATTTCATTTAGTGAAGCCCCGTTTTCAATAAGGCTCCATATATCAAAACCAATTTCTTCAAGGCTATAGTAATTTCCACTATCCAAGTTTATTATAACTACTTCATCGTCGAACTTCTCAGATACAACATCAGCTTTATTTACTTTATAAGGTACGTTTGAATTCAATTTTACTCCTATTTATGAATAAGAACCTATCTCATGTAGCGCATTGCTGACGTAGATACTGCTTTTAGAAGACTAACCCTATAGTCGCTTCATAGTAGCAGAAAAGACCACAACATGAAAAATCTAAGGTGCAAACAACAGATCTTACTATTGATATCTCTGCTGGGAGATAGAATTACAATAGGCAGAACCTTTGAAATAGCTTTTAGTCTGACTATTTAAACTTATACTTCCGGCGATGATTATTGTAACAATAGAACACTCATCATACAGACAATAGCTGCAATGCTGCTGAAGAAATCACAATCCTCATTATTATTAATGAATTCCTCCTTAAAACCTGCCCAATACGCTCCTCCTTTATGAGACTACCATCATGTGAAGTAATTTTACAATTCGAAAAAAGTGCAATACCGCAGATGACCCGTTTGTAAAATATCGCTTATTTCGGATGAATAGACTAGCTAGGTTTGATTGGTGATGCTAGAATCAGTCAGGAGAGTAGTGATCCCATGACTTCTTTTGGTAACTTCATACTGTTTCTTAGCTCTGTTGCAGTTGTATCGCTCACTGGTGTAATGATGCCAGGGCCGGTCACTGCCATTACCATTACGAAAGGGGCTCAACATAAAACGGCGGGCGCACTTATTGCTATCGGTCACGGCATGGTCGAATTTCCCTTGATCGCGCTAATCTACCTCGGTTTTGCCCGCTTCCTTATTATCCCGGAAGTGAAAATGTCCGTAAGCCTAGCGGGAGGATTGGTGCTCATCTGGATGGCAGCATGTATTTTCAGAACCAAGCCAAACTTATTCAGTGAGCATAAGAAATCATCACAGAATTGTATTGTTGCAGGTTTAGCCACGACTGCTGCCAATCCATACTTCTTCCTATGGTGGGCAACTGTTGGATTAGTACTACTCACAAATGCTCGTATTTTCGGAAGTATGGGGATAGTCGCGCTGGCAGTGACGCACTGGCTTTGTGATCTCGGTTGGCTCTACTTTATTTCATGGCTAATATTCAGGTCAAAAAAGTTATGGACTGAACGGGTGCATCGCCTGGTGTTCGGTGCATGTGCGATTGTCCTGGTCGGATTCGGAGTTTGGTTTATATTATCTGGTATTAACCTCGCTATTGCTTCTTAGATAATGCTTACTTTGAAGAATACGAAGAATATGCCAGCAGCCAATGCATCAATACCTGTTGCTATTGATAACGTAATAAGCAGAAGACCTTTTGTAGTATCAAATTCTTGATATTGACGTTTTTCAGAGTGAAATGACTCCCAGAACATTCTACCACTGATGATTGTGAAAAATCGCTGTTCACTGACTGGTAAGTATGCTACATCATAGTAGAGAGGAAATTAAGCTATTAAAGATATCAATAGTTAACGGGATGCGAAATGCTACGGTAGCTTTCTAGCGATTGAATTGAATATTGGAGGGAAGTCACCTCTATAATGATTTCTTAACTTATGAGCCATTTTTCGGCCTGTGAAATCTCGTTGAAGAAGTTTACCTGGTTGCGCTTGTTGCATTCATATACAAGCTCATGAAACCGTTTGCTCTTTATGTTATTCAGGTCGACGATTATAGCGGCTTTCACGTAATAAATTGTGAACAGTTGCATGATCGTTCCAGCAAGCCCTGTCTTTAAATCAAAGAAGGCTTGGTGTAAATGAGCTTCATCAATCATAATCAGGTTGGAACCAGCTTCATCGCAATAGGCTAACAGGTCCAGCGCATCCTGTCTGTTGGCAATAGCTTCACTTGACTCAGCACATCTCACGTACTTGCCTGATGTTGTTTCAATGACTTCACCAATCATTTTTTCCTCCTGCTTTATCTTGGCAAGTAATTATGCAGAATTTATTCTGCGTATTGCTGGTAGTTATGGGCTAGCCTAATTAGTAACAGTTATACTGAGGAATTGAAGGGCTATGAGGTAAAAACGTAGCTTGCCTTTTTCAGATAGGTGTAAAAGGCGAGTATGGTAACGATAATTGTGAGGTACATAAAGACAGCAAGTAGCGAGTTAGGTCCTACTCCCCAAACACCTATAACCAGCGTTAGCATCTGTACAGAGTATGAAACCTTGGCTATCTGAGTGGGTGGAGGAAAATTAATGGCACGGGTGCGCTGCTTCCATATAAGAGTTATTACCCCTACCAGCACTGTAATATCGGCAGCAAATACAACCACAGCATAGGGGTAGGGATTGAAGGGCATAAGACCGGCTGTCCGTTGCCAGTACCCACCAATGATGGTGATGATCAGTGCAGGTGTCATAATACAACGATCAGCTACCAAATCAAAAAGTGAGCCAAACAGAGTAGATTGCCTCAACTTGCGAGCCAGGAAGCCATCCAGCCCATCGGTGCCCCAGGCGATGAGCAGTAAAATGCCGGCCCATATAATTCCTGATGGCTCTGCCTGAATCAACAATATAGCGATAACCACAGCCAGGATGACGCGCAACGCTGTGAGTGAATTGGGGATATTGATAGGCGAAGGCACTACCTGCTCTTTTGAATCGTTCATCCGTTTCAGTCACACAGGAAGGGGAGGAAGCTTGTACTGATTTTTCCCATGTAGCAGGATAGCATAGCGTAGAGGCATGGTCAAAATATGTCATTGGAAAGAATCAAAATGCACAGCACTGCTCCTGTCTGCTGAATTTATGGTAGACTGATTCTTGATGGTTTATGGACTGCAGGTTGATAGCCTATGCCACTAGAACGCTGTTTTTTAGGCTGGGATGCACCACTCACCACCAAAGTATGTGAGTACCTGCTACCAGAGGAGTTGTCGGGCCCTGTTGACCTGGGAAACGAACTGGTGGTGTTGACGACACAACAGGCAGGGCGGCGGTTGCGAGAGGCGCTGGCGCTTTACTGCGAGCAACAAAATACAGCATTGCTTTCGGCGAGAGTGGAGACCTCGGATTTCTTTCTGCGCTCAGGGAAGGACCCAACAGGACAGGCAAGTCGTATTGAGGTGGCAGCAGTGTGGGCTGATGTGTTACTGAAGGCCGACCTCGCTGAATATCCCGGTCTCTTCCCCTATGGTGTTCCAAAACAGGACTACTCCTGGGCGCTACATACCGCTGAGCTACTACAGCGGCTGCGGAAGGAGTTGGTGGATGGGGGATACAGCATTGTTAGTATTGTTGAGAGATTTGCAGATATCCTGGAAGAACTGGAGCGCTGGCAGAACCTCGCCAGGTTGGAAACAGCGTACCTATCCCGGCTCAAGGAAATGGGCAAGCAGGATCCCTATGAAGCCATGCTTGTACGGGCTGAAAACCCTGAGCTGCCACAGGATATCTATAGAATAGTGCTGGCGGCAGTGTCTGACCCAACGCCACTCATGGTCCGGGCGCTGGAACATATTACTGAAAAAACAACAGTTATTGTTCTGATACACGCACCGGAAACTATGGCCGATTGTTTCGATGACTGGGGACGTCCGATAGCAGCGCAATGGGACGGGGTTCATATTAATATTCCTGAAGCTGAAAGAAATGTTATCCTCTCCGGGACTCCCAGGTCTCAGAGCCAGCAGGTTACACAACTGGTAGCAGAGGAGGCTGGTCGCTTTGGGCCTGCCGATATAGCCATCGGCGTTCCTGACAGGCGGATAATGCCCTTCCTCGAGGCGGAGCTTGAGGAAGATAAACTGCCACCCTTCGATCCTGCAGGTATCCCACTGAATGAACACCCCGTCTATCAGCTATTAGATGCGTTCCGTACACTGGTTAGCGAAGGTAGCTATGCCGCCTTCAGTTCATTCTTAAGGCAAGCCGTGGTACTGAATTTCCTGCAAAAACAGCGTGGAATTGTGACTGACAAATT
>CAYVML010000118.1:0-5853 GCA_964452475.1 uncultured Dehalococcoidales bacterium | reverse complement strand
TCCAGGATGTACTTGAAGGTAAGCGTCCTGAATATGCTCTCCAGGAGATGCTCAGATATGTACAGAGTATTATTGAAACGATATCCGACTCCCTTGTAGTGCTGGATGATAGCCTCAGAGTGATCTCTGCCAACCAGTCTTTCTATGATATATTTCAGGTAAAGCCTGAGGATACGGAAGGTAAACTTTTCTATGAGGTGAATCAGGGGCAGTGGGATGTTCCCAGGCTGAGGGAACTGCTTGAAGAAATTCTGCCCGAGAACACCTCCTTCAATGGTTTTGAGATTAGCCTTGAATTTCCTGGTATAGGGAAACGGGCAATGCTGCTCAACGCTCGTCGTATATACAGCGAGGGGCATAAAACACAAAGAATTCTCCTTGGTATTGAAGACATCACAGAGCGAAAGCATATGGAACAAGAGGTTGCTGCATCCGAGGTCCGGTACCGGCGGCTCTTTGAAACTGCTAAGGACGGGATATTAATCCTCGACGCAGTGACAGGAAAAATCGAAGATAGTAATCCTTTTCTAACAGAAATGCTGGGATATTCAAAGCAGGAGCTTCTGGGGAAGGAACTGTGGGAAATTGGCCCGGTGAAAGACGTTAATGCAATCCAGAAGGCTATTAGAGAACTGCAAGACGGGGAACGTATTCATTATGAAGACTTGCCATTGAAAACCAGAGGCGGTAAGCTGATTCAAGTTGAATTTGTCAGCAATGCTTTTCAGGTTAACGGTAGTAAGATTATTCAATGCAATATTCGAGATATCACTAAACGCAAGGAGCTGTCACAATTAAAGGATGAATTTATTGGTATGGTATCTCATGAACTAAGTAGCCCGTTAACTATTATCACAGGTTCTCTTAATACACTTTATACTGAAGGGGAAAGACTTACCAGGGAAGAGGCGAACCACCTTATAAAGAATGGGATTTTAGCGGCGGACAAATTGTCTCACCTGCTCAGGAATCTTATCGAGCTTTCCAGGGCTCAGGCAGAGCGGCTTATCCTTCATGAAGAACTGATAAAAGTCGACCATGTTATTAAAGAAGCGGTTGAGAGAATGGCAGAGCAATATGTAACGCATGATTTTTTAGTAGATTTGCCTCCTGGACTTCCATCGATTTATGTTGACCAATTGAGACTTGAACGTATCCTGTATAATCTTCTGGATAATGCTGGTAAGTATTCAACTAAAGGTAGTGAGATAACTATCTTCGTCAGAGAGGAAAAGGAACATCTGATTTTTGGAGTTAGAGATCAGGGGGCTGGTATTTCAGAATCGGACCAGACCAGGATTTTTCAACCTTTCCAGCGGTTAAGTCCGGCTGGATTTGAAGGAGTAAAAGGTACCGGGCTGGGTCTTCTGGTATGCCGCAGGCTGGTGGAATATCATGGTGGACAAATCTGGGTAGAATCAACACCCGGGCAAGGTTCCACATTTCTTTTTAGTCTGCCCTTTAACCGCGAACCAGAAACATAGTGTATAACAAATGATTGGGGTATTGCTCCACTGTTGTATAAACCAAACTATGTTGTCTTAATTCATGAATTTTATTTTACCTAAGCAACCACGAATTTATTCAACCGTGGGCCATAAATTGAATATATATATTCAAGAAGATAATCTGATATAATTCACTCCTATATTCTCTTGTCGCGAATTTTTACATGTAGTACATGCATATTTTTAGTTTTCTTAAACCTCGCCCAACTATAACTGAGCGAGAGTTATCTACAGGTTTACGCTGGTTCACATTAGAAGGAACAGCCTCTTTAGCTTTATTTAGTATTACTACAAGCGGCTTCCTGGCTGCATTCGCTCTAGCTTTAGGCGCTAATAATTTCCATATTGGTGTTTTAGCGGCTATTCCATTCCTAATGCAGATAGTTCAAATACCGGCCATCTGGCTGGTAGAAAAAGTCCGACGACGTAAAGTAATTGCAATAACTGCCTGGTTCTGGGCGCAGGCGTGTTGGTTTCCTATTGCACTCATACCTGTATTCATGCATACTCCGGGTTCGCGGGCAATATCTTTGCTTCTGGTCCTGATGGCCCTCCGTGGCGTAATGACTTCCATTACTAATTGCAGCTGGAACAGTTGGCTTCGTGACTTAATACCACAGCATATTTTGGGGAGCCTTTTCTCAAAGCGACAGGCAGCTGCAACAATTGCCGGGATAATTTTCAGCCTGGGAACTGCCTTTTTTATCGATTACTGGCGTAACCATGTACCTGCCGAAAATGTAGTTATGGGTTACACGTACGTGCTTCTCTTCGGTGCTTTATTCCTCGGAATGTCCAGTTTTGTATTTATGTCCCTGATGCCTGAACCGCTGATGATGCCGCTACCAGCATCGCAGCCATCTACATTAAAGAGGCTTGCCGCACCGATGAGAGATAAAAACTTCCGTCATTTAATGCAATTCCTGCTATCCTGGGGCTTTGCGTCAAATCTGGCTATTCCTTTCTTCGCCGTTTATATGCTTAAGAGGCTGGAATTTCCGCTGTCATGGGTTATTGCCCTCAGTGTTTTAAGCCAGATGTTTAACCTTTTCTTTCTACGCATATGGGGGCGCTTTATCGACAGATTTGGGAACAAGGTAATACTCTCGCTTTGTGCTTCATTGTACCTCCTGGTTATTCTGGGCTGGATATTCACTACCATGCCGGAGAGATATTTTCTTACTGTGCCTCTTTTAGTGGTATTACATATATTCGCTGGAATCGCAACTGCCGGAGTAACACTAACGGTAGGTACCATAGGCTTGAAATTATCACCTTCAGGCCAGGCAACACCCTATCTGGCTGGAGCATCGATTGCTACTAACCTTGGAGCAGGACTGGGACCACTGGCAGGTGGGTATCTGGCGGATTATTTTAGTACTCGACAGCTAAACCTGACATTTACCTGGACTGATCCTCTGAGCACCTTTCAGATTCCAGCTCTGAGCATCATAGGGTTTGATTTTCTCTTCGGTATAGCTTTTATTTTGGGGCTTATTACGCTAAGTACGCTGGCAACTATCCACGAAGAAGGGGAAGTTGGCCGTGAAGTAATTCTGGAGTCGTTAATGACTCCAACACGGGAGCTATCACGTCCGATGAGTTCTGTACCGGCCTTTAACCTCTGGAGCAATTTCCCTTTGGGTCATTTTAAACGACTACCGGTACCAGGCCTGGATGTTGCTCTTGGTGTTACTATCTATCAGATAGCGGAGATGGCAAAGGTGGCCACGCTGGCTGCAGTACATGGCCGAAAAGTGACGAGTAAATTGGTTAAAACGCTGGAAAACAGTCTGGCTGTACTCTGGAAGGATAGAGAAGAAGTAAAAGTACATGGCACTGAAATTGCGCGGCAGGTTGTACGTGGAGCGATTCACGCAGTAGACGAAAAAGCTCTCGATATAAAACAGATGGAGAGTGTGGTGGTGATAGGAGTGGTAAAAACCGTAACTAAATCGGGAGTGGCTCCCGCAGATGCTATATTTGGAGCCAGCCAGGGAATTATACAGGGAGCAGCAGAAGTAAAAATTGATCTCGGTATAGCTACTCTGCAGACAATAGCGGCAGCTAAGAAAGTGGCGGCACAAACCGGTTTATCCGAAGTACTTGCCGTGTCTAAAGCGACTGAAGGTGCGTTGCAGGCAGCTGAAGCTCTTGGAGCACAGGCACTTGCACAGGTAGAAGCGGCTGTAGAGGAGAATCACCTCTCCGAAAGTTTACGAAGCCAGCCTACTTCTATGCTATAGCATTAACCTGTAATTACCGAACCTGAATCACACAAAATAGTACTTTATATAATGAGACAACAAGACAGGCTTGTGCTATTTATGCTATTCATTCTGCTGTATTTTCATTTAGAATCTTTGAACTGTCTTTCAGGATTGGGGTAGGTTAATAGTGCAAGTGTCCTTAAATAGGATATGATGTTGATATAATCTTTTTTTTATGATAGATATTTAAACAAGTGGAATATTAGATTAATTCCATAATTGGAGGAAAATAATAATGTTTAAAAAGATTTTAATACCTCTTGACGGGTCTCGATTGAGTACAAAAGCTATTACTTATGCTATTGAAATAGCCAGTAAGTTTGATTCTGAAGTAACGATGCTGCAGGTTGTAAGGCAGACCAATCCCGTGGTAAGCGGAGGACCTACTGAAATAGGAGGTCCAGCTGATATAAAGCTGGAGATGCAGGTAGCTCACCAGCAGGACATGAAGAATACCTCAGCCGCTAGAAGATACCTTCAGAGACAGTCCAGGAAACTGAAAAATAAAGGTATTAAGAGTTTCTATAAGGTTATTCTGGGGACACCTGCTCATTCAATTGCCATTTTCTGTCATAAAGAACACTTCGATTTAGTAATCATGACAACACATGGAAAGAGTGGCTTCAAGAGGGCTATACTTGGAAGTGTTTCTGACGAAGTGGTTCGTCAGTCCGGCGTACCGGTGCTTCTCATTAAAGCTCGTTAGCCTGAGCAGAAGCATGATCTTAAGAACGCCACTCCACAGTGTCCGATAGGAGCAGGCAGCAAACCTGTTAACATTCAATGTTCCTGATGATCTTACCCTCGGATTAGCAAAAGGTTGTTTAATGTGAGAGAGAAAACGCGTTTTCTGAAACTGTTTCTGGTATTGATTGCAATACTTGTGATGGGTACCGTCGGCTATGCTTTTATCGAGGGTTGGCCTTTGATGGATGCATTATATATGACGATTATAACCATAAGCACCGTAGGATATGGCGAGGTACATACACTTTCTCTTGCCGGTAAAATATTCAGTTCTGTGTTAATCCTGTGTGGCGTAGGAACGGCTTTCTATATTTTCACCAGTGTAGTGGAATATGTAGTAAGAGGTAATATAAGAAATCTATTTGGGAGAAATAAGACTATGGACGAGACAATTTCAAAATTAACGAAGCATTACATTATCTGTGCTTATGGAAGGGTTGCAAAAGTTATTGCTAACAGATTTAAAGCTGAAGGGATAGAATTCGTTGTGATTGACGTAAATTCAGACGCTATTGAGAGAGCAAAAGCTGATGAATGCTTATGCATTCAAGGAGATGCTTCATCGGAAGAGATATTGATAAAAGCTGGTATAGAGAAGGCTCGTGGTATGTTAGTAGTGACGGATGATGATGCTACAAATACATTCATTATTGTTACCGCACGTCATATTAGAAAAAACATTAATATTGTTGCCAGAGCAGGCACGGTAGAATCCGAAGCAAAATTGGAGATAGTAGGTGCTGATAGAGCAATGAATCCTTATTCGTCTGTTGGTGAACGTATGGCGAGGAGCGCTTTACATCCTGTTGTCGGTGATTTTTTAGAAGACGCATTACCAGGACCGGGTAAAGACCGATTTCTGGAAGGGATAGAGGTTGCAGAACAATCTACTATCTGCGGCCAGACTATTGACCAGGCGCAGAAATATAGCCGCGGGGCCGTTATATTAGCTATCCGTCAAAAAGGGAGTGGTATATCGCCAAAGCCTTCCGAAGATACAACTATTGGAAAGGGTGACAGATTAGTCGTTTTAGGAACTAAAGAACAGATGGCTAGAATGGAACAACTTGTGGAAGCAGATTAATTGTTAAGTGTCTCAATTAAGAGATTTACTGAAATGCCCCCCCCGATAGATGTGATTGGATTTCATTTAGTATAATCGTAGTTGGGATAATGGCTACCGATAATTCTAAAAGCTATTGATTGTGAAGCTGGCTATCCATAGCTTTCTCAGCACTCACCCTTTCTTTCGAACAGGATTTATGACGAGTAAGAACCCCGCCATAATCCCGTAAGAAAACGGCAGGCATTAACACCAAGTACCCTGG
>CAYVML010000117.1:0-5860 GCA_964452475.1 uncultured Dehalococcoidales bacterium | reverse complement strand
CGAGTATATTTGCCAGGGTGTTGCTGGTTCCTGCTGGTATGATACCGATAGTGGCTCTTCTCTCCTGTAAGTAACTGGCAAGCAGTGCTACCATACCATCACCCCCAATGGCTATATAGCGGTCAAATGCTTCTTGCCTTGCCTTCCTCATCCTTTTTGCCATTTCCTGCTGATCGACGAAATAGTATATTTCTGCTGAAATACCTTCGCTGGAGAGAAGGTTTTCCAGATGACCGTGAACAAGGTATTCATCGTAGCGCCCCGCTTTGGGATTAACAACGATGAAGAACCTCCTTTTCATTATCCTCGTCTCCTCTGTTTTAACAACCAGTAGACCGAGTGCCTTTCACTATAGCTTAGAAGTCTGTGTTTTATTGGGGATCCCTTTTATTTTCTTTTCTTCTTCGAACTCACGGTTTATTCTATCAGCCTCAAGGGAAAGAGTCTCCCATACCTCAGTAAGTGAAGCTATCTCTGCTTTCAGCCGGCGATGTTTTTCGATAGTCTCAACTATGTTGGCGCTGTCCTTGTAGTGGTCAGGGTTGGAAAACATGCCCTCGATTATGGTCAACTTGGCTTCACGTGTTGACAGTTCGGTTTCGATTTTACTGATTTTCTGCTGGATTGGAGATAGTGTTCGGTAGTATTTGTTTCTCAGTTCTCCTTCTATAGTCTTGCGTCGACGTAACCCCTCTTTGCGGTTATCCTTGCTCTTGATTATTTTCGCTGATTCATGGCCTGCCCCTGGACTTCTTTCGGATTGGCTTTCCTGCCAGTAAAGATAGCTGTCATAGTCTCCCGGAAATATCTGCAGATTACCCTCGTTTACCAGGATGATTTTATTTGCAATCTGCCGGATAAGTGTACGATCGTGGGTGATAAAACAAAGTGTCCCCTGGTAAGCTTCAAGCGCGTCAGTGAGTACCTCTCTAGAAGCAATATCAAGGTGGTTAGTGGGCTCATCCATCAACAGGAAATTTATTGGTTGCACCAGCATCTTGGCTATTGCCAGGCGGCTTTTTTCGCCGCCGGACAATATAGATACATTCTTCGATACAGCATCACCGCTGAATAAAAAACCTCCCAGCGTAGTTCGTAATCTTTGTTCTGTCTCGTCGGGAGCTACACTTCGAAGTTCGGACAGCATGCTGTTTTCGGGGTTTAGCAGTTCCAGTTGATGTTGTGCAAAATATGCAGTGGTGATGTGATAGCCCAATTCCCGCTGGCCCTTTTCGAAGGGAAGAACATCTGCCAGGATTTTAAGTAATGTTGTCTTACCTGCGCCGTTGTGCCCCAGCAGGGCTACCCTATCTCCTCGCCGGAGTACCAGGTTAAGGTCTTTATACACGATGTTGTTTCCGTAGGCTTTGGCGATATGGGATAGTTCTATAACTTTCTCTCCTCCTCGCTCAACCATAGGGAAAGAGAAGTGTATCTTCTTGCTTGCCCGGGGGACATCCACTTTTTGAATCTTTTGCAGTCGTTTTATGCGGCTCTGCACCTGAGTTGCCCGGGTGGCCTTATAGCGAAAACGCTCTATATAGCGTGTCTCTTGCTTTATCTTGCGTTCCTGTCTCCTGACGGTTGCTTCACTAATCTCAAGCTCTTTCTGCCGCGCCGTTATAAACGAATTATAGTTGCCATGGTGATAGATAACCCTGTCTGGTTCAATGGCGAGAATATTATCCACTACATTATTCAGAAATTCCCGGTCGTGGGAGATGACTATCATTGCTCCATGATAGCTGTTAAGGTATTTTTCGAACCAGATACAAGATTCCAGGTCGAGGTGATTTGTTGGTTCATCGAGCAATAACAGGTCGGGATTGAGCAGGAGTAGTTTGGCTATCTCGGCACGCATCAGCCATCCTCCGCTGAACTCCTTCAGTGGGTGGTTAAAATCAGAGACATTGAATCTCAATCCAGAGAGGATGATTTTAGCCTCATATTCAATGTTGTATCCACCGGCTGCTTCGAACCTGTGCTGGAGCTCTCCCATTTCCTGGAGGAGCTTTGCTGATTTTCTGGCATCTCTCTCGTCTGCTATCTCTAGCTGGATAACTTCAATGGCATGTTTCAGTCTCATCGCCCTGCTGGCGATATCTGTTACTGCATCAAGCAGGAATTGAGTGGAAGAAGGCGCTATCTCCTGTTGCAGACAGCCAATGCTAATATCCTGCCTTATACTTAGCTGTCCTGTATCTGGAGTGATAGTTCCGCGGATTATCTCGAACAGCGTGGTTTTTCCTGCACCATTGGCTCCAATTACAGCCATACGATCCCTGGCTCCGATGTTGAAGCTGACATCTCTAAACAACATCTGTCCGCCATATGATTTAGAGAGATTAGAAACGCTGAGCATAGTATATTAACAAGCCGGTTACGGTGGAACTAAAAGCCGACTGCCTGCCCATCTTTCCGGGGGTCAGAAGCGCCACAATAACCATCAGCTAATTTGAATATGAGTTGACCTCCTCCAAACCAGGTATAATCCTTTTTAAAGTTTTCGATACGATGGCCTCGTTTCCTCAGATCATCTAGTACAGCTGGTTTAATACCTGGCTCGAAAGCAACCCCAATGTTTTCGAAGACTCTCCATCGGGGGGCGTCGCATGCCACCTGTGGATTTTGGTGATAATTAAATATGCGCACCATCATCTGTGTATGTCCCTGAGCTTGCATTGCTCCGCCCATCACTCCAAAGCTCATCACTGGCTGGCCGTTTTTAGTCACAAACGCCGGGATGATTGTATGAAATGGCCTCTTCCCGCCAGCTACCTGGTTGGGATGTCCTTTCTCCAGGCTGAAACAGGCAGCCCTATTTTGAAGACTGATACCGGTATTAGGTACTACTATACCAGAACCAAATCCCATAAAGTTGGATTGGATAAAAGAGACCATCATGCCATTAGCATCGGCTGTGCTCAGGTAAACCGTTCCGCCATGGTGAGGTACACCGTAGCCCGGGTTCCGGGCATGCCTGATATCAATTAAGCTGGCCCGCTGAGATAGATAGTCTGCCTTCAGAAGATCGCGATAGTCTATAACCATGTGAGAGATATCAGCAACATAACGATAGGTATCAGCAAAGGCCACTTTCATGGCTTCAATTTGCAGATGCAGGCTGTCTGCTGAGTCCACCGGATAGTCCTGAATATTCCAGTTTTCCAGGATGCCTAACATGATTTGTGCTGCTATTCCCTGCCCGTTGGGAGGAATCTCATGCAGTCTAAATCCATAGTAGTCACTGGAGATAGTGTCAACCCAGTCAGCCTGGTGATTTGCCAGGTCTTCAACTGTAAGCAGCCCACCGCCGGCTCTGGCATGGGCGGCTATCTTGTCTGCCAGTGCTCCCCGGTAGAAAGCTTCGCCTTCTGTTTCCGCAATGAGTTCCAGGGTCTTTGCCTGTGCTTTGCAGCTGAACTTTTCACCTGTCCTGGGAGCCCTGCCGTCTAGTAGAAAGGTGGCGGTGAGTTCCGGGGAATCTTTATATGTTTCGGGCACAACTTTCCATCTGGCGGCGGTTATAGGAGAGACCAGGAAACCATTACAGGCGTATTCTATTGCAGGCATGAACAATTCTGCAAAGGGCAAACAACCGAAACGGCTGGATAGCTTCATCCAGGCAGATACTGCACCAGGAACAGTTACAGAATTCCACCCTCTTTCAGGCATGGATTCTAATTTACTGAATTGTCTGGATGTCCATGCAGCAGGGGATCGCCCCGATGCATTGAGGCCATGTAATTGTTTCCCATCCCAGATAATGGCAAAAGCGTCACTGCCTATTCCGTTGGAGGTTGGTTCTACCACTGTTAGTGCTATAGCAGTGGCGATGGCAGCGTCCACTGCATTCCCCCCTGCCTGGAGCATTCTCAAACCAGCCTGGGCTGCCAGTGGTTGTGAAGTAGCGACTATACTGCGAGCCATAACTGGCATACGCTGAGAGTGATAAGGGAATTCCCAACTGAGATCTATCACACTATTTACCTCCTTTATCTCCTACACTCATAGCTTGCAGTTAATCTTGGCATCTATTGTGAGTGGCGTCAAGGAATACGATGTATAGTTGGGTGGTTATCCCCCGCCGAATACCGGGATGATAGCAAGCTCACCATCATCGTTGACTGGCATTTCCATTCGCTTAAAACTATAGCTGTCTGGAGAGTTCACGTATACATCGAAGCAACTCCTCAATTTGCCATTTTCCTCGAAGATTTGTTGCTTGATTCCGGGGAACTGAGCCTCCAGATCTTCTATACATTCAGCGACGGTATTTCCTGAGACCTTAACATTTGCCTGTCCGCCAGTGAATTTTCTCAGTGAAGGAATGATTCTCATGGTTGCACTCATTTTTACTCCTTATTTTTAATTACTACTTAAATATTTGCACTCCTGGCAATGGGGGTCTCTTTCTATTGAAAGCTCCATGAACTCAAGGCTAAGCCCGTCGTATATCAATAGTCTACCTGTGAGTAGTTCGCCGATGCCTACGATGTATTTTATTACCTCAGTTGCTTGAATGCAGCCTATGACCGCGGGGGTAACTCCAATTACAGGAGTTTGTTTTTGCTGTGGGTCTTGTTTATAGAGGCAGGCCAGGCATGGGGTTAGCCCAGGGATGATTGATGTCGCCGTCCCCTCAAAACCGCGAACAGCTCCATGGAAGAAAGGTATACGTTTGTTAATAGCTACCCTGTTAAGAAGCCGCCTGGCAGGAAAGTTATCCATGGCATCCACAATCAAGTCATAATCTCCTACCAGGTCAAAGGCGGTATCCTGGGTGATCGATTCCTTAATATCTTCTATTTGGATTGTCGAGTTCAACGACTCAAGCTTTGCTCTGGCTGAAGCTACCTTTGCCTTTCCAAGGTCTGTTTCCTGGTATAAGACCTGTCTGTTAAGATTGCCAAGGTCAACACTGTCGTGGTCTATCAGCCGTATCTTTCCTACCCCGGCTGCCGCAAGATAGATAGCAACTGGAGAACCGAGCCCTCCAGCTCCGGCGATAACCACTCTGGCATTGCTTAGTTTCTCCTGTCCTTCTCTGCCAAAGCCGTCGATGGCAATTTGCCTTGAGTATCTCTGCGACTCTTGTTTACTAAGCATCTCTTTCACCCCTGTTGTCCAGTTTGATACCTTTGTTGCCTATCACCAACTGAAGTGTAGGCTATTATCAGTAAAAGCTTGTTAGACTGCTATGATATCTTTTATTTCTGGAATTCTCTCTTTTAGAACCTCTTCAATGCCGAGCTTCAAAGTCATTTTTGCAAAAGGGCAGCTACCGCAGGCCCCCATCAGCCTTACCTTGACCAGGCCCTCATCGCTGACATCGATTAGCTCGACATCACCACCATCTGCCTGCAAATTAGGGCGTATACTGTTTAGAACTGATTCTACCTTTTCTCTCATAATCTTTTACCTCCTTTATTATGCTGTCTAGTCCTGTAATTCAAACTCTCTATAACCTGGGGCATTAGCCGAAGCGAGGGACTGGTACTTGTTTTGCTGTTTTCAAGCAGTTATGCAGTGGTGTCCTGGAACAATGCCCTGGGGCTGGCCTCTTTTTTCGTCTGCCGTGCTGCAAGGTCTTGTAGGGTTATAGCTTCCAGCACTTCGTCCATGGCTTTCCCGACCTCAGCCCAGATGTCGTGCATGGCACAGCACGAAGCCTTTGGGTATAAATCGGGAGCATCAACACAGTCTACTAGCGCAATTGGTCCTTCCAGCGCATTAATAATTGCGTTGAGTTTTATCTGTGATGGAGGCCTGGACAGCATGAAGCCACCATGTGTTCCTCTATTAGCCTTTACAAAACCTGCTACTTTTAGTAACAGAAGCAGTTGTTCCAGGTATCTTT
>CAYVML010000116.1:2568-5904 GCA_964452475.1 uncultured Dehalococcoidales bacterium | reverse complement strand
CTGGAATCATTATCGCTATTGTTTCGATACTTAGTTATACCTTCGCTATTGTTCTTATAATGGTTAAAGACTTGACAAGCCAACTGTAAGCCTCTTACAATAAAAATAAACCTTCATGTTTCTCCATGATTATTAGAAATCCGAATCAAATTACAGACGAGTTGTGCTGTCATAAACAATGACAAAATATATATTTGTAACTGGCGGTGTAGTCAGTTCTGTCGGTAAAGGTATTTCAGTAGCCTCTATTGGCAGGATGTTAAAGAGCCGGTGTATCGCCATATCAGTACAGAAGCTTGACCCCTATCTAAATGTTGACCCCGGAACAATGTCACCTTACCAGCATGGTGAAGTATTTGTAACTAAAGATGGTGCAGAAACCGACCTAGATCTGGGACACTATGAAAGGTTCATTGATATCGAATTGACCCAGGCTTCTAATGTTACTTCTGGACAGGTATATTCCTCCGTTATTCGTCAGGAAAGAAAAGGCGATTTTCTGGGGGGAACTATACAGGTGGTACCGCATGTTACTAATGAAATAAAAAGGCGTATAAGATATGCGGCTGAGCTATCCAATCCCGATGTATTGATTGTAGAAGTTGGTGGTACTGTAGGCGATATTGAAGGGGAACCCTTTTTAGAAGCTATAAGGCAAATGAGAAATGATGAAGGGCGTAATAATGTCCTTTATATCCATGTTACTTTTTTACCGTATATCGCTGCTACCGATGAGATAAAAACCAAGCCTACACAGCACAGCGTTAAAGAATTGAGACGTATAGGTATACAACCTGATGTAATCCTTTGCCGCAGTGATAGAGAAGTATCACAAGACATCAAGGACAAGATAGCCCTATTCTGTGATGTCGCTAAAGAGGCAGTTATCCCTCTGGTAACAAGCGATTCTATCTACGAGGTACCATTACTACTCGAAGAAGCTGGACTGGGAGGTTTTATTGTTAACCGGATGCAATTACCATCTCATGCAAGCAACATGGACCACTGGCGTAACCTTGTCTATAATTTAAAAACCCCCAAAGAGCCCGTAGTCATAGGCTTGGTTGGTAAATATACTGAACTTCGTGATGCTTACTATTCGGTACGCGAAGCGTTATGTCATGCTGCATTAGCCCACAACCTTAAACTACAACTTGAGTGGATAAATTCAGAGGAACTACAGGATGTACTTATTGATAAACTTAAACAGGTTCAGGGAATAATAGTACCGGGTGGTTTTGGCTATCGAGGTATTGAAGGTATGGTTGAAACAGCTAAATTTGCACGGAATAATAATATTCCCTACTTCGGATTATGCCTCGGTCTACATACCATGGTCATCGAATTCAGCAGATATGTATTTCAAGACCAATATGCCAATTCAACCGAGTTTGACCAGGAAACTCCTTACCCGGTAATCGATCTTCTCCCTGAACAGAGAAACATAGATAAAAAAGGTGGCACTATGCGATTAGGGACTTATCCCTGTCAGCTTACCACCCATACAAAGGCAGCTGAGGCATATGGCATAGACTTAGTTCATGAGCGTCATCGTCACCGTTTCGAATTTAACAATAACTACAGGCAACAATTGCAAAATGCAGGGCTGATAATCAGTGGCCTATCACCAGATGGAAGATTGGTAGAGATAGTAGAGCTTCAGAATCACCCATGGATGTTATCATGCCAGTTCCATCCTGAGTTCAAATCGCATCCAGATTCTCCACACCCATTATTTATGGATTTCATAAAAATGGCGAAAGAGACTCTTATAGAAGGTTCACAAACAATTCTTCCTATAAAATAGCTAACGAGAAACTTGGATAACTAGCTAAAACATAGAATCACGAAATATTCCTCCTATCTTCCCAATAGCTTACAGTTCAGCATATACCTTGGTACATAACCTTTGGGCATTGTTAATATGCGAGTGAAAGCTCCCTTACCAAGATCCAGCTCGTTTTTTATCCGCACCAAGCATAAATGATACTGTATTATTATCAATGACTATATGGTTTTATAGGCTCAATGAATTCTCCCAACGGGTTCACAGCTACTAAATTACCATTTTCAGCGACCAGTTTCCCTCTGATGAAGGTTTTAATAGCCTTACCTTTTACTTTTCTACCTTCGTATATAGAATAATCCGAGCGCGATTTCAGATTATCAGCTGACAGTACCCATTGCTTTTCGGGATCAACAATGACTATATCGGCATCGGAGCCAGGGCTCAATGCCCCCTTTCTAGGATAGATACCCCAAATTTTAGCCGCATTCTCTGAAGTTAGCTTAACCAGTTTTTCTATAGTAAATCTCCCCTTGTTTACTCCTTCAGTCATCATTATTGGTAAGATTGCTCCTATTCCACCAACACCACCAGTCCCTTTCCATATTCCATCTGACTCCTTTTGCTGTCTCATCAGTGGAACATGATCAGAACCAATGGTATCTAATGTACCATCTGCCACTGCCTGCCATAAATACTGAATATCAGCCTCATCTCTCAAAGGAGGTTCCATCCTGGCCAACACCCCCATTGGCGTATACTTTGTAAGCGTTAGATAGTGAGGGCAGGTTTCAGCATATATATTCGCACCCATATTCCTCAGATATCTAATGACATCAACAGTCCCCCTACAACTTACATGAACAATGTAAGCCGGACAACCTGTTTCCAGACTGATAAGACCAAGGCTAAAGGCATGCATAGTCTCACAAATAGATGGCCTTGCTTCTGACCAGGCAAGGAAATCGTTTCTCCCCTCCACTTCCAGCCGTTTTGTTATGAGATTAAAGATATCTGGTTGTTCACAATGTGCTTGAAGAATTGCCGGTGGCGCATACTCAGCAATTATCTCCATAGCCTTATAGACAAAACCGAAATTAGTTGCCTTATATCCTTTCTTCTTCGCACTCTCTTCTGTATTATTTAGAAACAGCTTAAAAGAAGTTATCCCTTCTTTAATCAACAGCGGAATTTCTTTAAGATGTTCCTCGGTGAATAAATAAGCATGAAATTTAAAGTCAATAAAAGAGTTTTGTTTCCCGGTCTTCTTTCCCTGTCGATAAATATGAAGGCGAGGTTTTAGTACATCACCATAGCGAATAAATCCAATAAATGTGGTAACCCCAGCTATAGCAGCACTTATTGACTCAGTTCGTAACTGAGATTTAAAATCTTCCTCTTCTATTCGACCAATATGAACATGTGTATCAATCAGTCCAGGTAAAACATAGCATCCCTCAGCATCAACCTTGAATTTAGAGTCGGGAACGGAGCGGTTAGCACATATTTCCACTATCTTTCCGTCCTGAACCACCAAGCCTCCCTTCACA
>CAYVML010000116.1:0-2558 GCA_964452475.1 uncultured Dehalococcoidales bacterium | reverse complement strand
TTCACAATACCTCCAGGGGTTACTACTAAACCATTATTTATTACTAAATCTTCCATAATACTGGCATCTCCTGTTATTTTTTCGTATTACTAATATGAATAACAACAGTGGTTCCACTGCCAATAAAAGTCAAAGTAACTCTAGCATTCCTACTAGTGTTCACAGACTGTTTGGGCAGTAAAATTATTCGTCTATCCTTATTGCGCTCACCATACCAGCTATTACCGGCACTTTCAAATGGTGCTCAAATTATCCTTTAATATCATCCATTCCAGCATGGCTTAAGATAATGGCATTGTCCCCGTTCTCCTCAATATACTTTTGGTCTCCCTTTCAATTGATAGCAAACACCTTATGCTTCCTCATTACGATCTATACACTTCCATCCGGATGGCACGTCAAGACAAGATTTCATTTGTCAACACCAATAGTATGTAACCCATCCATCGATGCAACTAATTCCGCTATATAAAAAGCAAAATCTTCCAACGATATTACAGGCAGTAATAATGGCTGTTTAAATAATACCAGTTATGTTACTTGTAATCGCTCTACAATCTTCTAATCCTGGATTGTATTACATTATTACCTATGTAGTTAGCCAGCACAGATAATTGACATATTTCGTTTTATGCGCTAGTATCAGCTATCCACTCGTACTGCAGTTGTATAAAACGGATATCTAGTATTTATTCTTAAAAAAACCAAACTTGGTAATTATGTGATGCCGCAACTTGTAGATACTAGGGTTGATACTTTTTAATCCTACCTGATAATAGCTTTAGCTAATAAGTAATTTATAGACAACAGCCAAATTAGAACAAAGGAACATTAAACCATATAAATAATATACTAGAACTTCAATAGAAAAAGAGGGTAAAAATCATCATGATAACGATGGCAGAATTAGGAAATAAAACATGCGACGAATTGGAATCAGTGGCCAAGGAACAAGGGATAACTGGATATTCATCATTACGTAAGTCAGAGCTTATCTTTCACATCCTCAAATCGCAAGCGGAGCGCGATGGCAATATGTTCTTGCACGGTATACTTGAAATCATGCCTGAGGGCTATGGATTTTTACGTCAAGAAAATCTACTCCGTAGTACTAATGACGTTTACGTATCTAACTCTCAAATACGGCGCTTTAATCTAAGAAGTGGAGACTATGTCTGCGGGCAGGCACGAGCCCCCAAGGACAATGAAAAATATTTTGGTCTGCTCCGCGTAGAAACAGTTAATGAGATTGATCCTGAGCAAGCAAAACAGCGACGCAATTTTGGTTCATTGACACCTACTTTTCCGGATAAAATGATTAATCTTGAAACAACGGCTGATGAATTGTCCACCCGTCTTATAAATTTAGTTACACCTATAGGACGGGGGCAAAGAGGCTTGCTTGTGTCGCCACCAAAAGCCGGCAAGACCGTGCTACTTAAAAAAATCGCTAACGCTATTATGACAAACTACACTGACATTCACCTTATTATATGTCTCATAGGGGAAAGGCCTGAAGAAGTTACCGATATGACAAGATCTGTCAAAGCTGAAGTAATAGCTGCAACTTTCGATGAGCCTGTAGAAAATCAAACAAGAGTGGCTGAACTAACTCTGGAGAGGGCTAAGAGGTTGGTTGAAACGGGTAAGGATGTAGTTTTACTACTTGATGGAATAACAAGGCTTACCAGGGCCTATAACCTTGCCTCACCAGGCAGTGGGCGTACTTTATCAGGTGGTATTGACTCAGCAGCTCTACATCCTCCAAAACGATTCTTCGGTACCGCTCGCAATAGTGAGGAGGGAGGCAGTCTAACAATACTAGCTACTTGCCTGGTTGATACAGGTAGCCGTATGGACGACCTTATATATGAGGAATTCAAAGGTACGGGCAACATGGAGCTTCACCTAGATCGAAAACTTGCTGAAAAACGACTATTCCCGGCAATAAATATCATACCCAGCAGTACCAGAAGAGAAGAGCTTATGTTAAGCGAGGATAGGTTAAAACAGGTTTGGTTACTAAGACGTATAGTTAATATGCTTGCTGATGACTCGCCTAATACTAGTGAAGCCACGATGAGAGTATTAAGTAGAATGGCGAAGACAAAAAATAACGATGAGTTCTTATCTACAATTTCTAAGGAATTATAACATTGCCTAACATCCTCAGTTATACATACTTTATAAATATTCAATCCCTTTGTTAATCTAGGCTGGGATTAATTATTTCATGTGCTATTGTTTTTACTAACGTACGGAACTATAATTTTACCTATGAAGAATGAAGGTCCAAATTGGACATATCGATTAAAACTAAGAATAAAGACAATGCTGGGCATGAAAGTCATTTTGTGTGACAATTGCCAATGGAACTGGCGGAGTTCATGCCATCGCCCCGAGCGTCCAAATGCTGTATGGTGCCCCGACTATAAAAAGAAATAATGCACCTTAATATAATCCCTGGTAAGGTTAAAGATTTAGTTTACTACAGGATTTCTACTACCTTATACATATTCTCATAAGCCCTTGAGAAATTGGGATTTATTTCTTTTAGT
>CAYVML010000115.1:5708-5931 GCA_964452475.1 uncultured Dehalococcoidales bacterium | reverse complement strand
ATCCTGTTCATTCCCGTCCAGCTGATGGCCGTTCTCTATATCATCCTCTGGATTTACTTCGTTGTTTACGTCATCTTCAACCGTATCGGCATGCGCAACGAGGAGAAGCTCAACATCGAGCGCTTCGGACAGGAATACGTAGACTACATGAAGAGGGTGCCTGGTTTTTTTCCCCGCCGACGAAGGTAACTCACACGGGTTAAGCGAAAGAGCTAATCCCTCG
>CAYVML010000115.1:3485-5698 GCA_964452475.1 uncultured Dehalococcoidales bacterium | reverse complement strand
CCCTCGTCAGTGTAAGGCGAGGAATCTCTTTATTTTGCTGTCTCAATCCCCGGTCTCCGGTCTCCCTTATTTATTTCCAAACTAGAAAGCCAGTTGCTGTTCAGCCCTCTTTCGCAGTACTACCAATAACATGATGAAAAAGACTATAATCAGCCCAATTAAAACCAGTACGTCAAAAACGATATCGGACCAGCCGCCGCCACGGTATACCAGCTCAATAATCGGCTGAATCATGTAGTAAGTCGGAAAGATGCGCCCAATCCACTGTGGAATCTGGGGGAACATATAGACCAAACCCGGCCCGCTGAGCAAAATGCCTGAGATTTTAGAAAAAGCGAACAGGCTGGTTATATCCTTCAGAAATGCCCCCGACAGGAGGCCAATAATCGCCGACATCACGGCGCCAAGCCCCAGCACCAGTACCAGCAGCCATGGCTGTGCGCCCAGGGCCTGGTTTATTAACAGTACAACCATGCCCATTAACAGGCTAAGACCAGCGCCGACCACGCCTTTAGAGAGAAATATCTCATCAAGTGTTGCGGGACTGGCCACAAGTGCCGTCATCGTCTTCTTCTCTTTCTCAGTGACCACTGCCATCGCTGGCAGCATAACTGCCGCCAGAAGTACCGCATAGAGGACGATTAAGGGCAGCAGCCGCTCATTCCATGGCATACCCGTACTGCTACCAAGTGTAATGGTTTCGATGTTAACCGGGGCCTCTACTCCCGAAAGTTCCAGCATTATATTCTCAATGTTAATAAACAGTATCTCGAAATGTTCCGACCTGCCTTCTCCCCAAACATAGACTGTGATATCCGTCTCGGTTGCCTCCGCCACAACACGGTCGAAATCGGCCGGTAGTACCATGCCAAGACTGGCGGAGCCGCTCTCCACCGCCTGCCTGAGTTCAGCGTCCGTGCTGTACTCCGTGGTAATCATCGAAGAGTACCCGCCTGCAAGCTCCACCATCCGGGAGTCTCCTTCATCCAGGATACCCAGCCGGGGGGTCGTACTGAACAGAGTGCCAAAGACCAGGGAAACGACAAGCGACATAACAACCGGTGCCACGATGGCAATAATAAAGAGGAAGCCCTTGTTGCCCTGTAATATTTCCCTTTTCAGCAGGACACCAACTCTTTTCAGATTCATTGGAATTTCCTCCTCAGCACCATGATCCCCAGACTGACAAATACCAGGTCAAACCCCAGCAGCGCCAGCATGTACTGTCCAACATCCCCCCAGCCACTCCCATAATGGACCGCCTGGTGCACCGGCAGTACCAGGTAATATGAAGGAATGACTTTCGCCCAGCCGGTGATGGTTCCCGGCATCATAATGCCCACCGCGGGGATAACCATGATGATAAGAGCTACAAATACCCAGCCCAGGATAGACATCAAGTCCTTGCTCAGGGCGGCGACCAGGAAGCTTATCCCGGTAACCATCACCGCTCCCAGCAACATCGCAGTGAATATTACCAGCGGCTGGCTGTTCATGCCGCCAACCACTGCCAGAAACAGTACCGACGGGGTCAGGGAGAGGACGATGCCGCTGATGCCCTTGGCGGCAAACAGCTCACTGACCCGCATCGGAGTAGCCAGTAATGCCTGGACGGTGCGTCGACGCACTTCCACGCTAATCAGGTTTGCCAGCCCAAACATCTCCATCATAAGCAGCATGACCGCAAACAGAGGCCTCATACGCTCCCTTAGCGGTATATCCTGCCCTAACAGGTCCGTGCCCAGCACTATTTCCGTCTCGTTGAAATTTGCCGCCTGCCCTGTCTGGTCAAAAGCCAGGCTTTTGACCATAAGGCTGATAAGCTCCCTGTTCTCCTCAGTTGTCTCCGGCGAGAAATAGATTTTAACGTCTGCTTTCTCTCCACGTTGAAATTTTTCCATGATATCCGCTGGCAGAACTATCCCGGCGAAATAGTCGCTATTTGCGACGGCATCTCGCAACGCCGATTCGGAATCAATCATGACGAAGTCGGTGTTCTCCATTTTTTCCTCGGCGAAAGAAGAGGGCAGCACCGGCGCATACAGCGCAACGTCAGTAATAGGCGTCGTGCCCGGCATCACAAAATAAACAACTACGAACATAATGACGCTGAGCGTGCCTATCACAGTAAAAAACTTGTTCCTGAAATAAAGGGACATGTCATTTGCGACGATAGCAGTGATAGTTCGCCAGTTCATCCCAGCAACCCCCGT
>CAYVML010000115.1:0-3475 GCA_964452475.1 uncultured Dehalococcoidales bacterium | reverse complement strand
CTGTGCACGGTAACTACCTTCTCTCTGGCAAAAAGTTCCTGGACGGCTTTAGCCGTCTCCGGGGTGTCCATAATCACTTCGCGTTCTTCCAGTTTTCCGCCATCCGCAGCGACCCTTGCTTTGAGTGCCCGCTTACCGTATTGCTGTTTGAGATTATGCGGCGTGTCCAGGGCAACAATCTTGCCCTTATTCATAAAGGCCACCCTGTCGGAAAGCTTGTCCGCCTCCTCCATATCATGAGTGGTCAGCAGCACGGTGGCTCCCCGCTGGCGCTCCTCTTTGATTATTTCCAGTATAGACTCTGAAGAGGCAGGGTCGAGCCCGGCCGTTGGTTCATCGAGAAATAGAACCCTTGGATGATTTATTATGGAACGGGCTACCATCAGCCGTTGTTTCATACCCTTGGAATAGGTCTCCACCCGGTCTTTTTCGCGCCCGTCCAGGCCCACCCTCTTCAGCAGGGCATAAGCATCGAAACCGTTAATACCAAAAAGACGGGCGAAAAACCTCAGGTTCTCCATGGCGCTCATCTGCTCATAGAGGTTAGTCTCCTCAAAGCAAATGCCCATCTCTCCCTGCACCTTCTCCATGTTCTTTGCCATGTCCATTCCCAGCAGCACCGCTCTCCCTGCCTTGGGTTTCATCAGGCCCGTCAGAATCTTTACGGTGGTAGTTTTTCCGGCGCCGTTTGGTCCCAGAAAACCCAGTATTTCGCCCTCAGGCACGTTGAAACTGATGTGGTCCACGGCTATCAGGTCACCGTACCAGTAGGCAAGATTCTCAGCAACAATCGTGTCACCCATATTATTCTTCTCCTTTTTCGTATATCTTTCCATAGATATTGCTTACCCTGCCTGCCCGGTATGATATAGACTCGTAGAGTTGTAGAGCCAGTATATCTGCCGGTATCTCCAAGTCATACCCGGGAGCTTTCATTACCGCAACTATAATAATTGTCCCAGATATATTGTACTTAATTTATCTGATGAATCAAGAACTTATGCCACTTTTCATTTTTAATCTTTACCGTCATTGCGAGCGAAATTACATAAGAATATAAAATATTCCCCGAAAATTATTGAATTATCTATTATATGTGGCATAATGGAATAAGTTTCAGATAATATACATGTAGTACCATCTGGAGGAAGACCAGCGACTAGAGTTACTGATTAAGGCATAAGCAGCAGGATTGTGAACTCATGAATAAGGATGAAGTCGAGCGGATAAGTAGCATCAGCCAGGTTATCTCCACTCTACTGGATGGAGGAACTCCCCTGCCAGTTAAGCTGGCAGGCCAGGGAAACGACCAGATAAAACACCTCGCTGAGCTGACCAATCGACTGACCGCTGAGCTACAAGCAGCAACAAAAGCCACAAATGGCCTTGCCAGTGGCAGTATTGACATACCTGTGGAGAGCAGCATTTCCCTGGCCAGCTCGCTGAAAAACCTGCAGGCTACCCTGCAACGGCTGACATGGCAAACCAGCCAGATTGCCAGCGGTGATTTTACCCAACGCAGCGATTTCGCCGGTGAGTTTTCGGTATCACTTAATCGGATGGTGGAACAGCTCCACGCCAGCCAGCAGCAGCTCGAAGAGCTGGTAAACGAACGCAGCAAAGAGCTATCCCTGTTACGGGATACCAGTAATAAAACTTCACAAACTCAGGACCTGGATACAATCCTTAAACTATTTTCAGAAATGCTTATACGTTCTTTTTCCTTTCACACCTACTGCCGGGTGGCGATTATGGACAGGTCAAAGCAGTATTTCGAGATAAAAACCTGCTCCAGCATCAGATCTCTGGACTTGCCAGATGACGTCGGCAAATCATTTCGCCTGGATAATTATGTCCTGCTAAGGGAGACTTTAATAAATCAGGACCTGAGGATTATTTACAGTGATAACGATACACTGAAGAAGATGGAGAAAGGGTTTCTTTTCCGTAGCGTGTTTCAATCGGTGCTCATCATACCGTTTATCGAAGAGCACAGTCTGCTGGGATTTGCCCTGATTAGCGAGGCAAGAAACCCTGCACGGTCTAATTTCCATGCCGACGACATTGATTTCTATAAGACCCTGGCCAACAATGTAAGTACAGCCATCAGTAACGCCTTCTTGCTCTCCAGTAATGAAATAATTTTCACGCATACCATAGAATCACTGGCCGCCGCATTAGATGCCAGAGACCCCTATACCCATTACCACTCTAGCAATGTTGTCAATTACGCCACCAGGATTGCCGAAGAAATGAATTTCACCCCGGAAAGAATGAAAATCCTTAAAACAGCATGCATGCTGCATGATATAGGAAAAATTGGTATCAGGGATGAAATCCTGCTTAAACCAGGACCACTGACAAAGGAGGAGTTTAACGACATCAAAACCCACCCGATGCAGGCGGTAAAGATTCTCGAGCCCATTAGAGAACTGAAGGATACCATTGCTATTATCGCTGCTCACCATGAACATTATGATGGCAGCGGCTACCCTAATGGTTTGAAGGGCGAAGAAATACCGCTGGAAGCAAGAATCATCACCCTTGCGGATTACCTGGATGCACTTACCAGCAACCGTGTATACGGCAAAGCACTGAAGAAAAAAGACGCTGTGGCCAGGATAAAAAAGGGTGCCGGCAGCATGTTCGACCCTAAAATTGTGGATGCCTTCCTTACCATTGTCCCTAAATTACAGCTTACTTCAAAATAGCGCTGGCGAAATAGCTCGAGCAGGAATGATACCTTTAATCATTGCGCAAACCAGCTACACATACGAGAGCTTGCCCGCGCTAAAGTTGTGCAAAAGCACCGGTGCAGACAGAGTAACAAGCCCTCCGTACTCTATAAACATGGCTCGTACCCCGCTACTATGTGTGATGAAAATACGATACAATATGCAGCGAGAGTTAGCTACACTCTCTCCATAGTGGAGAAAGGGTATGACTATGAAGGAGGAAATGAAATGAAAAGACTGACCGTATTAGTGCTCATTGTAATCATGGCACTGAGCTGTATCAGCCTGATTGGTTGCGGAGGCGGGGAAGACACTCCCGTATCGCCGGCCCCGGAACCGTCAGCTACACCCGAAGAGGCAGCCACACCGGAGGAAGCAATTCCGAAAATCACTGTACCATCAGGAACTTCTTTCTGGAGCAACATCCCTATTTACCCTGGTGCAAATGAAGTGCAAAAATTAAGCTGGGCAATACCACCTGCAGAGGGAGATTTTTCCAGGGTCGAGTGGCACTACTATGAGACAGGAGATCAGATGACTGCGGTGTCTGCCTTCTACAAGGGCGAGATGGTTTCATCTGGCTGGCAGGAGATGGGATGGATGGAGAGGCCTGAGATGAACTGGGGCATGTACACCAAGAATAACGAAGAGGATGCAGCTATGATATGGGTTGCCACTGAGGAAGGGAAAACCATGTTTGCCCTGATGCGGGCTGTTAAATAGGCAGGTATACTATATAT
>CAYVML010000114.1:0-5959 GCA_964452475.1 uncultured Dehalococcoidales bacterium | reverse complement strand
TGGTGGTGTTAAAGGTGTAGACCATAACTATGTTGGCGAGGTTTCCACTGGCGAGGTTAGCGGCGCTGATAATAGCATCGATATCGGTGTTGTCAGGAATCAGCGGCAGTGATAGCAGGTTCCAGCCGGCTGCCAGGGTTATATTATATGATGTAAAGGATGTGGTGGTGAACTTCCATACAGGCCCTTCCTTAGTGACACCATGGTTGTCCCTGGCGACTATCTGCCAGTGGTATGTGGTTCCCTGAGTCAGCGGGTTCAAGGTATAATTAAAGGCAGTCTGGTCGGCTGCAAAGGGGCCGATGGTTTCCATCAGGGGAGGTGTTGTGTTGGTGCCGAAATAAACCGCGTAAGTAACATTATCACTAGTATCAGGATCTCCGCCATTCCAACTAAAATCAGTATCTAAGGAAACGACAGTTATGTTATTTGCTGGGGAAGGACTGCTTGGCATGTTTGGTTGACTTGTAACAATAGTTTCCTCAGGGTCACCATCACCGTCAGAGTCCTTCTCAATAGTAACCCCCGGCTCGCCCTGAGCTAGTGCTTCCCAGTCAATGGTGTAATTGTGTGTTGCATTGAATGATATAGGTATATCGGCAGCACCAAAAATGGTGGCCTCCCCGTCTTCAGCGGAGGCTATGTCTAATCCATAGGTTCCTTCGGCAATGGCAGCCAAGGCATATTGGTACGGACCGGCAGCGAACAGGACTGTGACGGCTCCGTCTTCCTGGTGATACACCGAGTTTGGTATCTCGTGCCTCATTACACCGTTTACAGAACCCGTTACCCTTCCTTGTGGATCGTGAACTCTGAGTTCGGTTGGGCCAGGGTCCCGAATCGTGATTACTGAGTCTGAAAGAGTAGCCCTGAAGAGACCTTCGTTTGCTCCAGCAAAGAGAACATTCTCATCCATCCCGGTAGTGAAGTACATGTCAAACACATGATATGCCTGTTGAATGTTTCCTTGCGAGCCCATAGGACCAGCCGGAAACCAGTGCTCACCAGAATCAGGAGAGTAGTACGTGCTGCCAAGACCCCATTGACCAGCTGCGAAAATCACGTTAGGGAATTTGGGGTGTATACATATTGAACCTGTCTTACCAAAGAAGTTGAAATGCCCAAATTGCGGTTGATAAGGCAAAGCTGCCTTGTGGTAGCCGCTTAACTCGTGCCAATTATCACCTGCATCTGGAGTTCCATAAGCCTTGTATGTATCTGAAATTACGTAGACAATGTCAGTATCATTGGTGTCAATAGCTATGTCATCGATCTTGGGCGGATACTTTGACCATCCCCACAGCTTCTCCCAGCTAGCGGGGTCCCCACCATGCTTGGACCTAACAAGCCGATTCGCAATGAGAAGCGCGCTCCAACCCATAGCCTCACCTGGCTTGAAGTTGTACGCAGCGCCGTAGACTATATTCGGATCTGTTGTACTAACCTCAAGGGCATTGATGTCGAGAACTGTTTCTTTATGTATAGGTTGGTCCCAGACCTTTTCCCACGGCTCTCCTCCGCTCGTCGTTCTCCAAATCCCGCCACCGAGCGTGCCTACATACACCTTATCAGGGTTTGTGGGATCTATAGCTATCGAAGAGATGGGGTAGTGCCCTTCGAATGGCCAGAGACCATATAACGGCCCGCCTACAGTTGCCCAGGTCAGCCCGCCGTTGGTCGACTTGTAGACTCCTTTTCCGGAACCCCCGGAGTACGGGCTAAGACATGATGTGCCTACATAGAGCACGTTAGGATCAGACGGAGCAATCGCAACCGCACCTATCGGCTGACAGTGCTCTGACAGGCGTTGGCTGGGTAGCCCTTCATCAGCCAGGATCCAGTTTCCTCCCCCGTTTAGTGACTTGTATAGTTCATCTCCCTGTGAGCCGTACCCCCAATAGGGATCGGAATAGGTAACTACTGCGTATATCGTTTCGGGATTGCTTGGAGGAATGGCAATCTGTGACAGATCAGCCTGTTCCGCCTGCCAAGGGCCATCTATCTCTTCCCATAATATTGGTGGTGGAGCCGGACTAATATAGGTCTCTTCATAAACGATGGTATCTCTTTCTCTATATCTTTTGGCCTCGGTGACATTCACTACAAACTCACCGTCGATTTTCACGTCGATGCTGGTATTCCAGTTATTCTCGTCCTCTCCTACCATGTGCTGCTGTGTATGATATGCACAGAAGAAATGGTGTAGGCCAAGTTTGTCGGGTAGGGTAAGGGAGCCTTCATAGTGGTAACTCTCGCCGCCGCCAAGGGATATATCCCCGGCCTTGGAAAAGTCGACAACCTCGCTGCCATGGCGTCCTCCCACCACCAATTCGTCTAGAGTTACAGGCTTTCCTCCTTCGTTGGTAATGTTAAATGTAGCGGTCAGTGTATCGCCGACCTTATATCCAGCTTCGCCGGGAGTTATTTCAAGAGGAGAGCTGATGTAAATGGGACACAGCCAGTCCTCTGGCGGATATGCCCAACCAATGTAGGATCCTATCTCAAAGTCATGTTCTTGGCAGTCTTTGCCCTTGAGTGCCTCAATGTCGACGATCAGATCAGTGTCCACCTTACCAAAGGCGTGGACTACTTCTCCGTTGCCCATATATACCCCGATATGCCCATAATCAGCCAAATTGATACAATCATAGTCCGCGTCACAGTATATACCACTTGCGGAGAAGAAGATAAGCGCTCCACGTGGAGGGTTACTACACTTATTGGTTGAATAGAATTCTTCCCCAAGGTTTGTTTTACCTTCCTCTGGGGAATTCCACTCTGTTGTTTGCTGATTTACGTTTTCTCCTTGACCGAATGCTTGTGATACAAACCTCAAGCAGTAACCGGTCCAATTATTGCTGCCTTCTTTGCTTTCTGCCCATGCTATTGCCTGCTCCAACTTGTCCTGAGCAACCGTAAAATAACTATGAGGCTCGCTTGGTACCAAATCCTCTGGAGCAAGTTCAAGGAAATCCTCAGCAACCCAGCCATGAACGTATGAGGTCTCGTATTTATCAAAGCAAACCTCCCACCATTTGTAGTTTTTTTCCTCAAGCACGGCATACTCTGGGCCATCTACGATCTTCAGTACCCATCCATCCGGCACTGTTGTATTGATACTTCCCGCAGGTTCATCCCGAACATTAAGCCATGAATCGCCTGTGTCAATTACTTTAACTTTAGCTGTGTCACCAATGTCAAAAACAGTATCTTCCTCAACATGAAGTGTAACCGGTATTATGAAAGGGTCTTCGTCAGGGTCGTTACTGTTGATGATGATATCAGCGCTGTAGTCGCCTTCGGTGAGTCCAGTGGTATCAAAGGTAACACTGATTGAATCTGGCGGAGACCCATCCGGTACCGTTCCAGAACTAGGGTTTTCGCTGATCCAGCTGCAATCCTGTTTTTGCAGCACCACGTCATCAATAAAGGCTCCATAGTCACCAATGCTGTTATTGCTTTGGAAGCCGAAGGTAATCCACACCTCCGGCTGCCCACACAGATTGCCGAGTGTGCCTACATCGGTGAGGTCAAATGACTCAGCCAGCCAGTCCTCACTTTCTCCGGTTCTATATCTACCATAAAAATGGGAACCACTAATTGAAGCCGCACAAATCACCTTGTCGTAGTCATCATCGATATCAAACCAGCAGTTGAAATTCAATTCGGCATCTAGAGCATTCTCCAGGCTGAAAGGGCCATAAGTCATCCAAGTATTCATATCGTCAGGATAGGCTTCTGGTGGGTCTGCGCCGGCAGAGCCTTCTTTGGCACAGTAAACGCTGTGGGACGGACTCTGGTACTGAGAGTCATCCTTTCCCCAGTAGGCATCAGCGTAACCATCAGCAGCAAATGCAATCCAGTTAGTTCCGGGAAAGTCACCCTCGAAATCATCAGTCATGATGTTCTGCCATCCTCCAGCGCTGAAAGTCCCCTCAGGCTCAACCACTGAGCCTTTTTCGATAGGAATATCAAGCTCGAAGCTAACAGGACCCGAGATAACGCCTTCCTGTCTATCATCAGCTTCATCCTTCGCAATTGCTTCTTTTTCATAGCTATCTTCATAGTCAGCACAATAGTTCTGCGCCGGGTTTTCTATCGCTTTTCCAGTTGGAAGCAGTGGTCGGTTGGTGCAACCACCAGGCGCGCCGGGTTCTGTGGTATCCTCATCGGCGATGTTATAAATAAGGTCAGCATCGCCTTCATTGCCAATAGTAAGGATATAATTCTGGATTGTGTCTGGAGCTAAAGTTTTCTCAAAGCTGGTAGGCGTAACAGTGATATCAGGCGCTGGTATATAAATATCCAAGCCCGTAACGTCGGATGTAACATCGTTCACGCAATACTCTATTGGGTAAGTTGGGTCATCAAACTCGAAGACATCATTATTATCGTCATCGTATCCTATTCTTAATAGGACATCTGGGCCATAGGCATCCACTGAAAAAGCACCGATGGCATCTGTAACAGAGCTAGTCCCCCAGTTCCCATTCGAAAGTTGTACGATGATACCCTCAACGGGTAAACCACTAAAATTATAATAAATGTTTCCCGATATCGTGTGCCTGGTCAGTTGCTCGTCATTAAGGTATTCATAGAAAACGGTGCTGCCATCTGTTCTGTCAAAAACCAGTTCTACAATGCCTACATCTCTAGCAAGAATGAAATACCCACTCCCTCTACAATAACTGGAATCATTTAGTGAATCATCGATAGTTATCAATATGCAGTCGTCAAAGAGAGTGCTATTTATCGTTTGAGCACCGATATCTAAAACGGTATATTCTGTATCACGCTTCGTCCACGCATCACCTGAACTGAAATAACGCGGTAGACTAAAGTTCCGGTAAAAGGCCCCTTGATTGCAAACGGGATATCCATATCGAAAGTAAGTCAGATTATTGCTTCCATATGAGCATGAATCCTCTCCCGCTAAGGAAGAAGGGGCGAAGTAAACTCCTTCCTCACCCTCTTTCACCAGGGTAAATACGAAATCAATCTCATCTGGCTTGTTGCTTTCTGAGTATTGGGAAACAGCCCAAACGTCACAATCTAGGGAACCATAATCATCGGTGACCTGATACTTAATTCCGTGTCCCTCTGTGGTGTTGAAGTAATCCAGGCTCTCTAGGGTGTATGAGTTAGTAGTGGTGAAGCTCCAAACGTTTGACTCCGATAGAGGATTGCCAGCAGCATCTGTGATTTCTGTCGTAAGCGTTGCCGTGTATAAGTGGTCGTATTCAAGATCGACATCGGGAGAGAAAGTAGCAATTAAGCCGGATGGGTCATGAGTAACTGTTCCCGTCACGTAGCTGCCTTCAACAATAAAGCTATCCTCGTTAATTGTCGACTCGTCCATCGGTTCGCTGAATGTCGCTGTTATTAAGATATCAAGAGAGACCCCACTGGCATCGCTTTGAGGAGTTACACTAATTACCATTGGTGGGGTAGTGTCAAGTGAGACACCTGGATGAGGAATCTGCTCATTATTTCTTAGGTAAGGGTAACTTTCGCCCTCATCAATAGCCCAAACACTCACGAAATCCAAACCATCGAAGGTGGATTCAGTCATCATCTCACTTGTGGTTTTTCCATAAACAGTCGCAAAGTCTCCAGAATTCCCAAAGTCCTCGTTTTGGTTGGAGATCTCACTATCCCAGTAATCGTTCATGTAAAACCCACCGTTATTGTAACCGACGAAACCCCCGACACTACTGTTACCGGTCACGTTTTCAGCGGTGGAGTAACAATTATTAACATTAGCACCACCGTTTCGCCCGACTAGGCCACCAACAGCATTAGCACTGCCAGTCACGCTGCCAGTAGAATAACAGTTCTTAATGACATTAGAAGTGTATCCCACTAGGCCACCAACAAATTTATCACTACCAATCACGCTGCCAGTAGAATATGAATTAACAACACTGGCATTACCAGTATTGGTACTGCCGTAATTGTA
>CAYVML010000113.1:0-5967 GCA_964452475.1 uncultured Dehalococcoidales bacterium | reverse complement strand
GGCGGCAGGAGGGTCATTATCAATGCTGCCAAAGTTCCCCTGCCCATCGACTAGAACATGCCTTAACGAGAAATCCTGAGCCATACGTACCATAGCTTCATATACCGATGAATCTCCATGCGGGTGGTATTTACCCAGAACCTCTCCCACTATCCTAGCACTCTTTCTATATGGGGTATTATGTCGCATGCCAAGATCGTTCATAGCAAACAGGATACGGCGCTGTACTGGTTTCAATCCATCTCGTACATCCGGCAGCGCCCTTGAGACTATAACGCTCATAGCATAGTCTAGGTAGGCACTCTTCATCTCCTGTTCGATATCGACAGGTTTTACTATACTGGTTTCCATTTAGTCCTCCAATTTCCCCTCTTTCTGCTCTCTAATCAAGTAAGGAAAAGCCTTCAGGTACAGTATCCTCTCCTCCGTTAAAAGAAGCCTCTTGCTCTTCGTGCTTATCATCCTCAATCTCAACCTGCTTTTCAAGCACATTCTCACTGCC
Organism: uncultured Dehalococcoidales bacterium; assembly: GCA_964452475.1. Classification (GTDB taxonomy): domain Bacteria; phylum Chloroflexota; class Dehalococcoidia; order GIF9; family AB-539-J10; genus JAUUZT01. Next base: position 5,465 of record CAYVML010000113.1, on the reverse strand, counting down.
GGGAAGAGGTTCCTGCCCTGTGCTCTCAACGAAGACTTTTTCTGCTGCTCCAGCTATCCCGCTCAGACGAGCAATATTCTTTTTTGCAATGATATTGGTTGGCTCTATCTGTAGTGCCTTGCTATAAGCTTCTTTCGCCTGAGACAATTCTCCCAACTCTAACTCCGCCTTCCCAAGGCGATTATAAGCACTGACATCGCCAGGGAATCTTTCTATAATGTCTTTATTCACCACCACTGCCTCCTCCCATCGACCACGCATGGCAAGTTCCACCGCCTCTTCGCTGAGTTGCTGCCCTAGCTTGCTTTGTTCTTCTCCCTGTTGATATTTCATCTATTCCTCTCCTATAAGTAACCAGTAGCAATTATTACTAAGCCTATGCTTTCTTTGTAATCTCGGACTCAAAGGATTTATACAGTGCCCGAACAGCAGGCTCTGCATCCCGCTCTGCAATTATACAGGTTATCTTTATTTCCGAAGTGCTTATTAGCTGAATATTGATTCCCTCATCACAAAGTGTGCGAAACATCAGGGCAGCATAGCCTGGCGTGTTTTGCATTCCAGTGCCTATTATACTCACCTTGGCCAACGTAGAATCGGTGATGGCCTCACTAGCCCCCAGTGATTCCACTATCGGAGCTACTATTGCCTTTGCTTTAGCCAGATCACTTCGACCCACCGTAAAAGTGAAATCTATGACGTTCCCTACGCTAGCATTCTGGATAATAGTATCAACACTCACATTTGCTTTAGCCAGAGGTTCCAGAATATTAGCTGCAATTCCCGGGCTATCAGGAACTCCCTGGATAGTAACCCTCGCAACATCGGTATCATGTGCTATGCCTCTTATTCTATTTCTTATTTCCATAGCTGTCTCCTTACGAATGATTGTTCCTGGAGTATTACTAAAACTGGAAGCCACCAGTATAGGTATTTCATAGAGCTCTCCCAACTCTACTGCCCGGGAATGCAGCACCCTGGCTCCGCTGCTGGCCATTTCCAGCATCTCATCATAGCCAATCTCCTCTAACTTAACTGCCCCTGGAACTACGCGAGGGTCCGTGGCATGTATCCCCTCAACATCAGTATAAATCTGACACTCTTCAGCTCCCAGGCTGGCAGCCAGAGCTACGGCTGTCGTATCGGAGCCTCCACGCCCTAAAGTAGTGGTATCCATCACAGGATTAATTCCCTGGAATCCAGCTACTATTACAATGTTTCCTTTCTGTAGTTCATCATGAATTCGTTTTGGCCCCACACTGATAATTCGGGCCCTGTTATGGTTAGAGTCTGTTTGTATGCCCGCCTGTGCGCCACTAAGACTTATTGCCTTATACCCCAAAGAAGCCAGAGCCATCGTCAGAAGCGTGCTTGAAATCAGCTCACCTGTGGCAAGCAATGAGTCCATTTCTCTCCCTTCTGGTTGCTCGGAAACTTGATAAGCCATCTTAATAAGCTCATCCGTTGTGTCTCCCATAGCGGAGACCACCACCAGCACCTGCCACCCTCTCTCTCTCATTTCTCCTATACGCCGCGCTACCTGTAGTAGTTTCGTACTATCAGCTACCGAACTGCCCCCATATTTTTGAACTACCAGTGTCATCTTTTCCTCCGGGTAAAGCAACAACCAGCTTAATGTTATAACAGGAAGTTGCTATATAGTAATTAAAGCACTTATAATTATACCAGTTCAAACTACGGGGCGTAGCGCAGTCTGGTAGCGCGCAGCGTTCGGGACGCTGAGGTCGGAGGTTCGAATCCTCTCGCCCCGACCAGGGTTAATAGGAGATAAATGTGCTTAAAGCCGCAATAGTAGGAGCCACGGGAATAGTGGGACAACAGTTCATCGTTGCTTTGAAGAACCACCCATGGATTGAAATAGTCGCCCTAGCAGCTTCAGAGAAATCAGTAAATAGTAGTTACCGCAAGGCAATTACCGATATTCAAACCGGGGCACTACGCTGGTTTTGTAAAGAAGCTCCCACAGAGCAGGTCATGGGCTTGCCTGTCCAGAACGCGACTGAGTTGAGCACTGTCGACATCGATATTATATTTTCAGCCGTGGAATCTGGCCCAGCAAAGATTCTTGAGCCGCTCTACGCAGCGAATACTCCGGTAATCAGCACTGCGTCAGCTTTCCGTTATGAAAAGGATGTGCCTATTATCATCCCGGGTATCAACCCTGAACATATGAGATTGCTGGAGGTACAACAGCAATCAAGAGGTTGGAAGGGATTCATCACTCCCCAACCCAACTGCACCACCGTCGGACTTGCCATATCGCTGAAACCGATTCTCCAGAAATATGGACTGAACTCAGTTATCATGACTTCAATGCAAGCCATATCCGGTGCCGGGATAAACTCTGGAGTTTTGGGACTCGATATCATAGACAACATAATCCCTTACATCCCAGGAGAGGAAGGGAAAGTACAATACGAAACACAAAAGATACTCGGCTCTTTTACTGGTAACACTATCGAGCCAGCTGCGTTCAAGATAAGTACCACCTGTACTCGCGTTAACGTACGAGAAGGGCATACGGAATCAGTCTTCCTCTCCACTGATAAACCCTGTAATGTGGCCGATGTTACAAAGGCGATGCGGGAGTTCACTGGCTCTTTTAAAGAAAGCGAGCTGCCCTCTGTTCCCAAACATATGATTCTCGTCCGGGACGACCCCTTCAGGCCACAACCTCGGCTCGATCGCGATGCTGACAGTGGTATGGCTACCGTGGTTGGCAGAATTAGAAAGGACGATGTCCTGGAGAATGGTATTAAGTATATCCTGGTATCTCATAACACGAAGATGGGAGCTGCCCTGGGCGCTGTCCTCACAGCCGAAGTTCTTATCCAGTCTGGATATATTTCCTAGCTAATATAACAATATATCCAACAGTCTTAGCCGTGCAATCCTCCGGTATTCTTGACATTTCTCTCTCCCTCCCATACATTTTGTTTGCTAATAGTAATAAGTGAGGTGCAGAATTATGATTATCGATGCTCATGTTCATGTCTGGGGTAAGAAAGACTGGCTGCCAGGGTGGTCCTGGAATATGATCAACTCCATTCAGGCCTCACGTTTCGGCAGGACTCCCGAGGAAATGGCCAAGTACAGAGAGGATTCCCTAGATCCCCATGGCGACATCATGGTTAAAAACATGGAACGTGTAAGCGTCGACAGAGCCATGATCTGCGTAGTCGATTATGGCATGGTAATCAAAGGAGAAGATACCAAATTATCAATTGAGGAAATCAACCACCAGCACTATGAGATAATAAAAAGTCATCCTGACAGATTTTATCTTGCCGTCGGTGTCGATCCTCGACGGGAGAATGCAACAGAAATTATCGAGACCGGCGTAAGAGAGTGGGGGGCCAAGGCTCTGAAGCTCTACCCGACAGCGGGCTGGTATCCCAACGACAGGATTGTCTACCCTTTATACGAAAAATGTATTGAGCTCGGGATACCAGTTAATTTTCATACCGGACCAATGGCCGCACCTTTTCGAAGCAAATATACCCACCCTATCCATCTCGACGATGTCGCAGTTGATTTCCCGGAGCTTACCCTCTACTGCACCCACGCCGGCCATGGCTCATTCATGGAGATGATAGCTGTTGCCCGGAGCAAACCAAATATAGTGTGTGACCTTTCTGGATGGCTCTCGTGGATTCGCTCAGGAGAATCTCTATCCTTCTATAAAACATGGCGATATATGATGAACATGCTGGGCTCCAAACGCCTTATGTTCGCCAGTGATACCACCAACCTGATTGATGATACTGAGTATGCCGCCTGGGTAAAAACTGTAACCTGCATCCCTGAGGAAATTAAGGAGGCAGGGATTGAGTTCAGCGACCAGGAAATGGAAGATTTCTTCACTAAAACCAGCATCAGGGTGCTAAATCTGAAAGATTCCCTATAAAGTTGAGGAGAATGATATGTTAGCGACAATTGAAAAGTTACCACGGATAAAACTTGGGCTCTACCCCACTCCACTTGTCGAGGCTCCCCATCTATCTTCTGTTATTGGAGGCCCACGTATCTTTATCAAGCGTGATGACCTCAGCGGCCTGGCACTGGGTGGAAACAAATGCCGTAAGCTGGAATTTGCCTTGGGCAAAGCTAAGGAGGAAGGAAATACTGCAGTAATAAGTACCGCAAGTTCGCAGTCCAACTGGTGCCTTCAATTGGCCGCCGCAGCGCGCAAACTAGGTATGAAACCAGCTTTCATCTTGTTAAGAGGAACCCATACCGAAATACAGGGCAACCTGTTATTGCATAATATCCTTGACTCTACCGTCAAGATATTAGAAATAAGCAACATGCGTGAGCGCTCAGGAGCCGTAGTGACCCAGGCAATGAATACTCTCGCAGAAGATATGAGAGCGGAAGGATACTCCCCATGCATAATGCCCACTGGCATCCCCACAGCCCCTTCGGCTATTGTGGGTTCAGCAGGCTGGGTCAATGCAGCAGATGAACTCATCACACAATTGGAAAAACAACATATAGAAGCGCAGTATGTAGTTCTAGCAAATGGTGGAGGAGGAACACAAGCAGGACTAGAACTGGGCTCAAAATATTTGAAGGCAAGCTACAAAATCATCGGTATTTCCATTCTCAATAGTAGTGCGAATGCAAAATCTTCTGTGCTGGAATCCTTCCATGCTACTTCTAAGCTCTTGAATCTCGAAACAGAGATCACCGCAGGTGAACTGGAAATCCTAGATCAGTACGTTGGCGATGGCTATGGCATACCCACCAGAGAAGGGATAGATGCCATTAGACTGGTAGCTCAAACTGAAGGCATCTACCTTGACCCGGTATACACAGGAAAGGCAATGGCAGGATTGATTGACCTGATACGGAAGGGGCGTTTTAAGCCGATAGAGACAGTCGTTTTCATTCATACTGGTGGAACACCAGCCTTGTTTGCCTATCACCAGGAAATGACACAATAAGGCAACTTTGCATATTAATAACAAGCAGGCAGCTCCAGGAAATAATGGCGAAGCGATCGAAAAGATAGACTACTTTACCATTTTATACCGAATTTAATGGATTGCCATTCAGTGGCGATAAGTGATAAACTCCGCCCATTCATCGGCACAGTCTCTATCTGGACCACGGGCATTATCATCAGAATCCTTGTGGTTTGTCCGTGCAAAAGAAGATAATCTCCAAGGGATCAGTCATACATAGGGTAAAAACATAATAGGTTGACTTTAATGATTATAGTAATATGTTAACTCCATCTCATGCTTTACTGATATCAATTGTCGGTATTATAATATTGCTGAGGCTTAAACTCCATCCAGGGTTAGTTATTTTCATTGGAAGCCTCATCGTCTCGCTACTGGTTCTGCCACCTTGCTCCCTGCCTGAACTTATTTTCAGAACAGCAAGCAACGAACAGACCATCAAGTTGCTAGTCATCATAGCCAGCGCAATGACTCTAA
>CAYVML010000112.1:0-5994 GCA_964452475.1 uncultured Dehalococcoidales bacterium | reverse complement strand
GGATTGTTATGAGAGGCTTGATGTTGAGCACTGAACCTAGTAATGCCTGCGCTTTTCCTATACGCCCGCCTTTATGAAGATATTCCAAGGTGTCTACCGTGGCAAAAAGGTGCGTCCTGGGCATAGTTTGAGTCACCAGCTCGGTGATTTCCTGTAGATTTGCCCCTGCCAGTGCTGCTTGAGCAGCGGTTATTACTATGAGCCCCAAACCAATTGTTGTTGATAGGGAATCTATTATTTTTATCTGGCAATCTGTATCGATAGGCCTTTGGCCCACCAGGGCTGAGTTGTATGTAGCACTGAGCTTAGTTGAGATATGAATTGAGATAATCTCATTAGTCTCGGTGGCGAGCCTGTAATAAGCCTCTGTAAATGCTCCTGAAGACGGTGCCGATGTCTTTGGCAGGTCCGGTTCTGTTGTTAGCCTGTGGTAAAATTCATCAGCGGTAATATCAACTCCATCTCGATACACTTCCTGGCCGAAGTGTATGTAGAGTGGGATTATAGTGATCCCCAATTCCTGTGCTACTTCAACAGGGATGTCAGCCGTGCTGTCTGTTACTACTTTAACAGTCATGTTATCCTCCTTGTCTACTCGTACTCTAATAGTTTATCTATGCTGTCCCTCAGATTTTTCTCGTCTGAAAATGCTCCTAACCTGGCATAACGAATGATTCCATTGCTGTCTATAAAAAAAGTGGTAGGGAAAAAGCGTATGCCATAAGTGGAGCCAGCTTGTTTATCGAGGTCTATAGCAACTATGAAATATGTCTCAGTGCCAGTGAAGAACTCTTTGATCTGGTCGGGGCTGTCATTAACATTGATGGTGATCATCGTTATTTTGTCGGAGTAATCCCTGCTTGCCGCATTGAGATATGGCATTTCCACTATGCATGGCGGACATCCTATGTGCCAGAAATTTAGTATCACTGGCTTTCCCTGCAACGCGGATAGAGTTACTGTACTTGATAATGTAGGCAGGCTAAAATCGGGAGCGATAATTTCTTCCTCAAGTGTAATTAACCCCAAGTCATCAGGTGAGGCGGATGAACTGCAGCCAAGCAGGACTATACCCAGAAATACCACCATAACACATAGGATTAACGATAGCCGTATACCATTTATTTGCTTTAAGTGGTGGCGTATTTTTTTTATGTTCATAGAAAGCTAATAGCCCCCATTTTACCGGATAGTATAAAAATTCCAACTGTAATCAATAAGCCAGCACTTACTATTGAGGTTATTAATGCATGACGGTTGAACCATCTCAGATAGGGAGAGGCTGTCCCTATGGCCAGGCTTACAAGAAGGAAAGGTATCCCCAGACCCAGGCAATAGGAGAGTAAAAGTTGAATTCCTTGCCATACTGTTTGTGATGTAGAAGCTAAAGCAAGTATGCCTCCTAATACAGGCCCAACACAGGGAATCCATCCAAGGGAAAATATTGCTCCAATCGATAAGGATCTCATATAGCCTGAGCCCTTAGCTTGATTAAAGCTAAGTCGTTTTTCGTAATTTAACCAGGGTATTTTATTAGCAGCCAGTAGAAAAATACCAAAGAGGATTAATAACACACCGGCCAGGGTGTTTAGCAAGCTTGTTGGAATGATAGTACCCAAGAGTCCCATAGAAGCACCAAGGGCAGTAAAAATCAAGGAGAAACCAGCTATAAAACTGAGAGTATGCAACATAATATGTTTGCGGTTTGGAGGATTAGTGCTAAGAACCGATGTACCGGCTATTGTAGCGAGGTACACGGGGACAAGCGGCAAGACGCAAGGTGATAGGAATGAAAGTATTCCTGCTCCAAAGGCCACAGGGAGAGTTATTCCTGGCATCTAAATCTTATCCTGCTATAAATCATGGTCGTAAATTGGCTATGATGGTAATTACGAATATTGCTGGGAATAGAATTTTCTCTTCCCTAGCGACCGCTCATTAAGATTCAAGTTTGTATACTATCATCAACATGTTTGTAAATCAAACTCACTATTCACATATATTCTGCATTTGTCACTTTCCGTATTTATTAAGTTACCCTTTAACTACTATCATAGCCAGAAAATTTGCTATAATGATTTGCTGTGACTGGGGCTGTAGCTCAGCTGGGAGAGCGCCTCCTTTGCAAGGAGGAAGTCAGGGGTTCGAGTCCCCTCAGCTCCACCAAAGAATTTATCTTCTACAATCCGGTATGGTGAATTTAATAATATATTGGGTTAGGAATTATGAGTACAGTGGGATTCCTCGGAAGTGATACGTTCACGGTTATTGGGCGCTGTGAACAAACGGGTATGCTCGGCATCTGCGTTGCTACCAGCCCAATCGCCGTAGCAAGTCGATGCCCCTTTGTGAAGGCTGGTGTTGGGGCAGTTTCTATCCAGGCTTTTACTGATCCACGTTTAGGACCTCTGGCAATACAACTTTTAGAAATGGGATATTCTGCACCGAAAGTGTTAAAAGAACTGGAGGAGAGTGATATTGAACCCGAGATGCGTCAGATTGGAATAGTTGACAAGGACGGCAACAGCGCTGCACGCAGTGGTGGTAAAAACTCTAAATGGTATGGTGAGATAGTCAAAAAGAATTACGTGGCTATGGGAAATGGACTTGCTGGGGAAGGTGTAATTAAAGCAATGGCTGATGCCTTCGAGGATTCACAGGGAGAGTGGCTAGAAGATCGTCTTATTCGGGCAATTACAGCAGGTTATAATGCAGGTGGACAGATAAACGGTTTGCTATTCTCTATAGGTCTTCTTGTTAAAGACAAGGATAACGTGCTTTCAAGAGTGGACCTACGGGTTGACCACAATAAAGAACCTATCAAGGAAATGCTTAGAATCCTTGACATATACAGGCCAATGATACCCTATTATACCAACAGGCCTTTAAATCCTAGTCTGGGCGAGCCAGAGGAATGGCTACGTAATAGTATGTCACAATCAGCATTTCAGAGATACCAAGAAGACTATCTTCTAGGCATTACACCAAAAGATACCTGGTAGAATGCTTTTTAAAAATACTCCAGCATTATTGCTTTCATTCCTCGAAGACAAAACGGATGAGGTCAAATATGATGCGAACTGCAAGTATTGCCGTAATTCCTGCAGGATCTTTAGCTGGAGTAAGCTCAACCAGGTCCATCCCTATAACCTTACCTTTTTTAGCTATTCCCTGTAATAGTTCTGCTACCTCATAGTAGAGAAATCCACCATGACTGGGTACACAAGTACCTGGAGCAATAGAAGCGTCAAAAGCGTCGGTGTCAATAGTAATGTAGAACTGACCACCATCAGGGATTTTAGCCAATGTTTCATTCAATCCTAGTTGTCGTATCTGGCGCACAGATAATATTGTTGATCCTACAGCCAAGGCGTCTTTGAAGTCAGACTTGTTTGCTGAACCTATACCCCTGATGCCTAACTGGGTTATACCTGAAACATGATCCATCTCGGAACAGCGACGCATTGGAGTGCTTCTGCAGTAGCGCATCCCGTAACGTTCCTTGAGGAAATCCAAATGAGCATCGAATTGGATAACATGGACCGGACCTCTACCGGTAAAGGCAGCTACACTCGGTGCTGTGATGGAATGGTCGCCACCTAGTATAATAGGTAAGGTGTTACTTTTAAGTATGTTATTAACAGCAACCTTTATGTTGGGAAAGCTTTTCTCTGTATCCATGGGAATAATATCCACATCTCCCACATCTACGACACGAGTTTTATCAGATAAATATATGACATTGTCTTCATAGTCATAGAAGCCAGCCTGTCTAAGCGCATAATCTGCTGATGCTTCCCGTATAGCCCAAGGTCCAGAACTCTGCCCTGGTCGATATCCCGGCCCCATGTCAAAAGGAACTCCAAGTACTGCGACATCGGCGTCAATTCGTTCCGAATAATGTTGGCTTGGAGCTTTGCCGAAGGTGGTATTGATATCACTGGATGAGCGGAAATGATTAGACCTATGGGCATGACTATCCATAGCATAGACTCCTATAAATGAATATTTTAATTACGTTTCTGTCTTCCGGTTGAACTAACCATTTAATATAATAGAACTTTAATGTGCTTGCATGTTGACGTCAAGTGCCTGACCATTGTTTAGAACAAAATGCGAACCAAGATATCAATGATCTAACCCCCAAAAGTGATAACGATTATAATCTCGTAAAGGGGGGGAATAGCGTTGCATTTATTATGGGTGTTATCAGGATATTTACCGCTTTGATCGTGATATTTGTGGGGCCCTGAATTGGATAAGTTTCGATGGGGTAGGTGACTCTCATTCTAGAGCTAATAAATAATATTTTCTGTGATTGGGTAACAAACCATCGAAACGCGGAGTATCCACATATGTTATAAGAAAGGTGATTTCTTTAGTGACATTACCGCTATCGTTTGTATACTACGTGTTCTATTGCTACAATTATCACGAGTGGCGATACGAGGTTAAATAGTTGGGCTAAAAGCTAATTAAAAAGTTCTGTCTAATGTAACCTCAGCTCTATTAAAGGTATGGAGGGATCGCATAGAGGTCTAGTGCGGCCGCCTGCTAAGTGGTTACTCCGAGAAATTGGAGTCGTGGGTTCGAATCCCACTCCCTCCGCCATTGTTTTGGTATATCATGCCTTCAGTTCTTTCAGGTGAAAAACGTCTTCAGACAGGTCCGCTTTAGGGTAGTATTCAAAAACAAAGCGTCGTTTCTAATAGAAATATAGTGTCTACCATTTCATGGTTGAAATTTACTAGTCTTAGGACAAAAGCCCTGGGCACTTATAGTTCTAGGAGTTTTTTACACTCATTTAGTAGCTCACCCACTTTTTCTGGACTCTCGCTTTCAGCATAAATACGCACTAGCGGCTCTGTGCCGGAGAATCGTACAAGTAACCATGAGTCATCAGTGAAATTGAAACGAAACCCATCAGTCACTGTTATTCTGGCGACTTTAATGCCGGCAATTGCATTTAGTTGGATGCTACCGAGTTGATTTATAATTGCCTGACGTTTATCGCTGGAGACGTGTAGGTCAATGCGATTATAGTAGTGTGGGCCAACCTTCCTGTAAAGTTCGTCTAGAAGTTGGGATGGAGTTTTTTGGGTTTTAATCATGAAATCTAAAAAATAAAGACCGGCGAGCAAGGCATCTCTCTCCGGAATATGGTGACGAAAACCATAGCCACCACTTTCCTCTCCCCCAATAATGGCATCTTCTCGCAGCATCATTGGGGCAACATATTTAAAACCGACTGGTGTTTCATATACCGGCAGGTTGTAAATTGCTCCTAATTGGGAGATCATATCAGTTGAAGTAACGGTCTTAATAATAGCGCCACGTTGTCCTTTTATTTCTAATAAGTATAGAGTCAGCAATGCAAATACCTGATGCTGATTCAGGAAGCTACCGTTCTCATCTATAATACCAATGCGGTCAGAATCCCCATCGGTAGCTAGACCAATGTCAGCTTTATGTTTGACTACCAATTCAGAGAGCCTGCTTAAGTTTTTAGTGATAGGCTCTGGATTGATATTGGGAAATGAAGGATTTCGCTCTGCGTTAATCTCGCTCACTTCTAATAGCCCGCCATTAAGAATTTCCTTGAAATAGCCAGCACCGGCACCAAACATCGAATCGACGATGACTTTCATCCTATGTTGACGCAATTCTTCTATATCGATGAGATGAGACAATTGTTTTAAATAGCTTGGATTTGGATCCAGGTAATCTACAAGTCCTGCTGCTGTAGCTTCGCTAAGTAGGAGCTTTTTAGCGGGTGATTTAAGATTGCCAATGGTCAAACTGTGAATATTCTTTTCTATCTGTGATATCGTCTCGCTCGAAGCGCTGGCACCTTGCCGGTTTTTATATTTGAACCCATTCCAGGAAGCCGGGTTGTGGCTGGCAGTAATGATAATAGCCCCGGCAGAATTAGTTGCAAGTACGTTATAGCTTATTACTGGAGTTGGACTGGGTTTTGAACATAAGTGGACCTTG
>CAYVML010000111.1:0-6032 GCA_964452475.1 uncultured Dehalococcoidales bacterium | reverse complement strand
GCATGAAGCTACTACCACTCGATTCAGTCCCATTTCTCTGATGTCCTTTTTAATAAGATTTTGTCCTGGTTCAGAACACATGAATTGATAATCTCTGGAAATTACCACTGAATCGAGAGTGTTAGCATATTCAGTTACATCTTTAACGTTTACTATGCTGGAAATATTAAGCCCACAATTGCAAACATAAACTCCAATTTTTATCTCTTGCTCCATATTCAGGTCTCCTTTGTTACATTGCCTCAACAACTAGCTCAACGATGTCTTTAACCTGGATAACATCCGATTTATTCGCAGTTAGTAAGCTGTCTCGATAGGTAAGATAGCAATATGGGCATGCTACAGCTATTACTTTAGCTCCACCTTTTGCTGCCTGTTCAACCCGTGTATCTGAAAATCTCTCTCCTTTTATTGTCTCCATCCAGATACGACCACCACCACCGCCACAACATATAGCATCATCTCTGGAATCAGGAAATTCTATTAGTTCCAATCCAGGGATGCTGTTTAATATCTTTCGTGGCTCATCATATATCTTATTATGGCGTCCCAAATAACATGGATCGGAATAAATTATCTTTTTATTTATTTCCCTGGAGAATTTTAAAATTTCTTTATCAATAAGTGATGCTAAAAATTGTGTAATGTGAAGGACAGTAAATTTACCACCGAGTTCAGGGTATTCATTCTTAAATGTGTGGTAGCAGTGCGGTGATGAGACTACTATAGTACTGACTTCATGGTTAAGAAAAGTGTTAATATTACTTTCAGCCAGACTTTGAAAAACATCTTCATGTCCAGCTTTACGTACAGACTCGCCACAACATCTCTCCTCATTTCCAAGAATTCCAAAATCTATTCCTAGTTTATGGAAGATAGTAGCTGTAGCTTGAGCTACCTTCTTTACGTCATTATCGTAAGCGGGGATACAGCCGGGGAAATACAGTATCTCAGTGCCAGGGGTATATTGTTTAACATCAAGTCCTTCAGCCCATTTAGCACGTTCTCCTGCCGGTTCAGCGAGGGGATTACCTGAAGTGGAAATATTCTTAATAGACATCTTTAAGGCATCGGGGACATTGCCGACTCCAAGGGTGACAACAGCACGGCGTAAGGCCCTCATGATATCGATTATCTCTACCCCTCGAGGACAATTCTCAACACAGGCGCCACATGAGGCGCAAAGCCAGATTTCTTCTTGCCCAAAATCGGTTGTTCCTAACTGCGCCTCGTGAATCATCTGTCGTACATCAAAATGCCTGACGGAATTCCATGGGCAAATACCAGTACAAAGCCCACATTGATAACATAGTTTTAACGGCTCACCACCAACATCTATTATCACTTCAGTAGCTTCTTTATAAGGACTTAATACTTCCATCTTAATAGCACTCCCTAGATATTACTGTAATTCAATGTAAGAAAAAGGTAGCCATCTAATAATGCACTGGCTACCTGCTTGTTGAACATCATCTATATTATAATAAACTTTTTGCGTAGAACAAAACCTGGAGGTGAGCTTACTTATCTCACAGTCACTCGATAATTCCATGTGAAAACACATATTGAGTGGTGGTTTTTACAGTTTTCCTTAGCAAAGCTAACTGTGGACGATATAATTTAATTCTATCGTCTTTTGTGGCAATAGTCATTCCCAGAATTTTTGAGATTACCTTGGACTCTACCTTAGTTTGACATAATATAATGGCTTCTGATGGAACTTTACCAATCTCTATGATTATTGGCAGTAATAACTCTTTTTGCTCTTCAGGTGTTATCAAGCTTGCAATGTACTGGAGTTCTTTTTTTTTAAAGGAAGATAAACTACCATTGTTGGATACAACATGAGGATGCTCTTCATTCAATAAAACATGTAGTGATTTCTGTTGTCTAGGTAGCCCGGTATTAACTATACGTAGCTCACCTTTCAAACACTGTTGGAGTAGTTTCTGATAAGGTATGTTGCTATACATTTATTTACTCACGCGCCAGTAATACTTTTACACGCTTTAGTCTGGACTTCTCCTCCCTATCCCTTTCTTCAAATTTCATATTGAGGTACTTTATAGTCAATTGAAGAGAGGGAACTATCAAATATTCTAAGGCATTTGTTATCCTTTTAGCCTTGTTTATCTCAGCACCTAATAATTCCATGCCACTTTGTGCTTCTGCAAGATCTACAGTGGCTTTGAGGCATTCTTCATATGACCTGGCAGCATGATCCAGCCATGCAGATGTATCAATCAGGTCATAACCTCTTGTGGGCTCTTTTTCCTCCTCCAGATCAAAGGAGGAAATCTTTACCCCAGCGATATGGCGTGAGCCAAAGCTAACCTTTTTATTTTTTTCGCTTGCTACTAAATCCTTTTCAAGAGCTACGTATCCATGATATCCAACAGCAAATGATAATGCTCTATAAGCTTTTGAATATGTATCGATTAATTTTTCTTTTGCTTTTACTGTCTCTCTAGCACTTTGTAGAAATTCCATAGTTAGTATTGAGAGCCTATCTTTAACGATTTTTTGTACGCGTGTAGCCAAGGCTAGCCTGCGTTTTAGTTTTACAAGCTCAATCTTGGTAGGACGAACCTTAATTATTTGTACCATTTTTAATAAATACAGTATATATACTAATATTTAGGCATGTATTTCTTAATGAACTTCTCACTAATAAGTTTTAAATCTTCAACAGGTAAGGCTGAAAATAATCCCCAGGCTATGTCCAAAGTATCTTCCACCTTCCTTCTCTCAAATTCCGATTGAGATAGAAAAGTGTTCTCAAAATAATCGGAATAAGTTAAATATACTTTATCCCGTTCGCTTAATGCTTCAGAACCTACGATGGTTGATATTTCTCTGAGATAACACCCTTCAGAATAGGCTGCGTATAATTGCATAAAAACGTTATTGTGATCTTCCCTGGTCTTATCAGGCCCAACTCCTTCCTTCATCATTCTTGAGAGAGATAAAAATACATCGATAGGAGGATATATGTCCTTCCTCCCTAGACTACGAGACAGAACGATTTGACCTTCAGTAATGTAGCCAGTGAGATCCGGTATCGGATGTGTTATATCATCATCAGGCATAGTTAACATAGGCATGATAGTGATTGATCCTGTTTTCCCGGTGATTCTACCTGCTCTTTCATATATCGAAGCGAGGTCCGTGTACATATAGCCAGGATATCCCCGTCTTGAAGGTATTTCCTCTCTCATAGCTGAAAGCTCACGAAGAGCCTCACAGTAGCTGGTCATATCGGTAAGTACAACCAGCACGTGCATATCCTGTTCCCAGGCCAGATATTCAGCCGCTGTTAAAGCTAGCCTTGGGGTTGATATCCGCTCAATAACCGGATCAGATGCAGTATTAATAAAGGCTACAGTCCTTTCCAGAGCACCGGTCTTTTCAAGGTTGCTTATGAAAAAAGAGGCATCGTCATAACTAATTCCAATAGCACCAAATACAAGTGCAAACTTTTCTTCATTACCTTTTACTGAAGCCTGTCTGATAATCTGTGCTGCTATTCGGTTGTGTGGCAGGCCTGAACCGCTGAAAATTGGTAATTTCTGTCCTCGGACAAGTACATTTAATCCATCGATAGCTGAGATGCCCGTTTCAATGAATTCCGAGGGTGGTTGGCGTACTGCGGGATTTATCGGTGCACCATTTATATCTAAATAATTCTCTGGTAGTATGGCTGGAGCTCCATCAATAGAAACCCCCATACCATTAAAAATCCTACCCAGCAGGTCAGTAGACACTGATAATTTTAGTGTCTCACCCTTACATCTTATTTTACTTTTCAGAAGATCAACTTCACTAACTCCGCCAAAAACCTGGATAACAGTGGCTTTATTACTAATATCTATTGCCTGGCCAGTTTTTATCTCTCCACTGCTCAGTTGAACATCTACTATCTCGTTAAATTGTACCCCTGGAATGCTCTCGGTTATAACCAGCGCTCCTCTGGCTTCAGTAATCCCAGTACTTTCTTTAATATAAAGAGAAGAGGTATTCATGAGATTCCTCCTTTACGTGCAACCATGTTTTGCTCCATCTCTTCCCATAAATCCTTAATTCTAGGCTCGAAAATGTCATGAGGCACTTCTTTTAATCTTGCTATTTTGTATACCACAGGTGATGAACGGATTTGCTCAATATCGATTCCTGAAGATAACATTTTCTGTGATAAATTATTGAACTTGAGTATTGTTTTAACCATAAGTCCAGCTTTTGCTGGCATACAATAAGTATCAACTTCATGATAAGCACTTTGCTGGAGGAAATCCTCTCGTATCATTCTAGCGATAAGAAGTACTAATTTATCCTCATCCGGCAAGGATTCCGGCCCTACCAGTCTGACAATCTCCTCTAGTTCGGCTTCTTGTTGTAATACTTTAAGGGCCTCCGCTCTGGATTCTTCCCAGCCAGGATCGAATTTATTCCACCATTCTTTTACTGCATCTACATAAAGACTATAACTGGTCAGCCAGCTTATAGCAGGGAAATGTCTTCTGTTTGCCAGAGAAACATCTAATGCGTATAAAGCATCTATTATTCTGGTAGTATTCTGGGTTACAGGTTCACTGAAGTCGGCTCCAGGAGGGCTTACTGCACCAGCTACTGTCAATGAACCTTTTCTATCAGGTTTACCTAAGCAAGAAACAGCGCCAGCCCTTTCATAAAAAGCAGAGAGTCTGGAGCCCATATACGAAGGGAAACCCTCTTCACCTGGCATCTCTTCTAATCTGCCACCCATTTCTCTCATAGCCTCAGCCCATCTTGATGTAGAATCAGCAACCAGCATAATGTCATAACCCATATCCCTGTAATATTCACCCATAGTAATACCAACAAAAATACTCGCCTCTCGAGCTACAACTGGCATATTAGACGTATTAGCAAGAAAAATTTCTTTTTCCTGCAGTAATTTGCCAGACTTAGGTTCCTTTAATCGTCTAAAACTCTGGAGAACATCTGCCATCTCGTTACCCCTTTCTCCACAACCAACATAAATATTTATATCGGTTTGTGCCCAACGAGCTATTTGCTGCAGAGCAACAGTTTTTCCAGTTCCAAACCCTCCTGGAATAGCTGCTTTACCTCCAAGTGCGAGTGGAAACATATAGTCCATTATCCTCATGCCAGTAGTGAGAAGTCCTGAAGGATTAAATCTCTTTTTATAAGGCCTGGGTTTTCGTACGGGCCATATCTGCATTAGCTTTAGTTCTTTTACTTCTCCATTCTTACATTCCACCCAGGCAATCGGTTCCTCTACGGTGTAATTGCCCTTACGTATTTCCTTGATTATCCCTTCAATACCAATAGGCACCATAACTTTGTGTTCAATAAGGCTTGTTTCAGGAACAATGCCAATAATATCCCCACCACTTACTTCATCTCCCTTCTCAGCAACTGGTGTGAATTGCCATATTTTATTCCGTGGTAAGGCAGGTGCCTTCGCCCCTCTCTTAATAAGTGAGCCAGTTTCTTCTGCCAAGGCAAGCAGTGATTTCTGTAGACCATCATAGATAGAGCCTATCAACCCTGGACCTAATTCAGCACTCAGTATTCTTCCCAATCCCCTTACCTCTTCACCTGTCCTCAGCCCCTGGGTATCCTCATGTGCCTGGACTATTGCCCTATCACCTTTCAGTCCAATTATCTCTCCTACAATGCCTTCTTTGCCTATCTCAACAATCTCGTAAACCTGGGAACCTTTCATGCCGTCGGCTATAATCAATGGACCTGAGACTCTCCATATTTTACCCATGGTTTACTATCCCTCCTTATGTAGCTCTAGAGTCTTACATCAAAACCAATTGACTCTTTTATCACTTGTTCATAGTAACCAGTGATATCTTTATATTTGGAGCCAAATTTCGATGGCACATCAATAATTAACGGGACTGTTTTCTTATCTTTTTTAAGCTTCGAAATTATATCCCTGACATAATCCATATAGTTTTCAAGTACTATAATAATGCCAATATCTGGTTCAGCAACAAATTCGGATAAAGCCAAGTTGA
>CAYVML010000110.1:0-6046 GCA_964452475.1 uncultured Dehalococcoidales bacterium | reverse complement strand
AGTGACATGGCGCCCGAGAGCTACCTGGCCAGCGTGGTTGGGAAGTATACCATGCTCTACCGCTGGGATAATGGCGGCTGGTTATGGTGGATGAATGGTAATCCTGCCAGCACCTTCACCAATATGGAGCCGACATACGGCTACTGGCTCTACATGACTGCCGATGGCACCATCACCCCGCCTTAGCAGCTCATCGCCACTGGCTGTTGAGGGAGTCCCTTCTGGCCTTCGCAATGACGAAAGAAGGCTAGCTTCCTGCTTTCGCAGGAATGACATAATTGGTGAGATTACCACGCTACCCTGGCAATGATAGAAATCCTTACTATTGACTATAAAAGCGCAAACTATTGATAGTTTAAATCCACAATACAGCACTATTGACAAATAAGGACAAATGAGTAAACTATATATATACATTTAAAGATATTTCAAGAAGATGACAGGAAGCCGTAGAATAGTGGAATATGGGTTGAATGATTTGGAAGTGATAGAAAATAAATAAACTGCAATATAAAAATAAATATAGCTGGTTGAAAACCAGCGCATATCTTATATTGTGTTTGTCACTGCTTTTCTCAGTTGTGGGTGCAGAGCTAGCCGGAGACGCACTGGCTGATGAAAAGAAAGACAGCGGATACCTTGAATATCCAGTAATGCGGCCCGATGAAGAGACGCGACTGGAATGGATAGCGGCATACAATAACGCACCCCGGGCATATATCGATACTGAGAAGCTCGAAATCCCCAGCAAAGGGGGCTCACAAGACCTGCTGAGTCATCTGCTGTATACACCTGCCGAACGTGACCAGGACTCTTGTGGCAATTGCTGGGCCTGGGCAGGCACAGGCTGCCTGGGCATCGCCCTCGATGCTCAGGAAGGAATAAAAGACCGCCTGTCGGTGCAGTATATCAACTCCTGTGAGTACGCTGCTATTGGAAAGACCTGCTGCGATGGTGGGTGGCTATATAATTTTGCAGACTATTATACAAATACCGGCAAGTGCATACCATGGTCTAATACCAATGCCCATTGGCAGGATGGAGACGCATCTTGTGATACACCCTGTGGCTCTATCTCTACCACCCCAAATTACCCGATAACTTCTATCAATGAGGCCACCATCGTCACTCAGACGGTGAACCAGACCGCCGCAATCGCCAACATCAAGAACATGCTTGGCCAGGACAAGGGAGTCTGGTTCGGCTTCTACTTGCCTACTGAAGCCGCCTGGAGCGATTTCCAAAGCTTCTGGAACAGCGATGCTGAGAGCGTTGCCTACGACATGGACCAGTGGTGTGGTACACCATGGGACCCCTACGGTGGTGCTGGTGGACATGCCGTTCTCTGTGTGGGCTACAATGATGAGGCTGGGACGGCAAACGATTACTGGATTATGCTGAATAGCTGGGGTACTGAAACTGGCCGCCCCAACGGACTGTTTCGCATAGAGATGGATATGGACTATGCCGGCGTAATGGGCCCGGGTGACTACAGTTTCTACTGGCAGAATCTGAACGTTACCTTCGGAGATATGTCACTGCCCGATATAGATATTTCTCCCACCAGCTTCGAGAAAACATTAGCTCCGGATACAAGCCAGAGTTATAGCCTGTTTATCAGCAACACCGGCAGCGCCGACCTTACTTACTCTATCACCGACGAAGATACGACGCTGACAGCCCCCGCAGAAGCAAGCGGTACACTGTTGTCAACAGGTGTTGAGGTAGCAGAAGGACCGCCGCTGCATTTCCCCATTGACCATGAAAGCAGTCACGATAAAGAACCTGTTATGAAGGACGCATATGATGCTGGACAGGCAGGCGTTATCTCAGGTAATGCCAGCGTCGTGCTGGACATTCCTCTTGAGAGAAACACTGTAGCCGAAGCCGAGGGGACTTTTACCGCTGGAGGATGGCAGAACATCATGACCGATGACTTCGAGGGCCTTTTCCCCGGGAGCACCTGGGATATGTATACTCCAGGTATAGATGCCTACTGGGGCAAGGATAGCTACAAACCGCACGCTGGGTCATATAGTGTTTTCTGCGCTAAGACTGGAAGTGAGGCGGTTACGCCGCCTGCGCCCTACCCAAATAACATGAATTCCTGGATGATTTATGGGCCTTTCAGCCTGGCCGATGCTACAGATGCCGAGCTGAATTTCAACTGGTGGTACGATACCGAGTCTGACTGTGATTATATCGGGTACTATGCTTCGATTGATGACATTAGTTACTATGGGAATAAAGATAGTGGAGATAGTGGTGGCTGGGAGGCTAAATCCTTTGACCTTACTTCTGTATATACGCTTGGAGACCTCTGCGGACAATCTGAAGTATGGGTCTCTTTTATATTTACAAGCAATAGCAGCATTGCTTACACCGGAGCCTTTATCGATGACGTGGTGCTGCGAAAGTTTGTGAGTGGTGTTGCGCCGCACATTGATAGCCTCAGTTCTGCTGAGGGGCCTGTGGACGCCAGGGTAGTAATCAGCGGCAGTAATTTTGGAGCTACTAAGGGTACCAGCACGGTAAAATTCAACGGGATAAATGCCGATATCAGTGCCTGGAGCGAGACCGAGATTGTAGCCTGGGTGCCTGATGGAGCTACTACTGGCAATGTGGTGGTGCACACCGGCCAGGGCGATAGCAATGCTTTGCCCTTTACCGTTACTGCCTCCCCTGTGGACTACTATGCAGTGATAGTTGGCATAGCTGATTATCCCGGGTCGGCAAATGACCTGAATTATACTGATGATGATGCGTGGGATATTCACAATGCTCTGCTGGCAGACGCTAACTGGGAGGAAAGCCACATCACCATGCTCCTTGACAGCGACGCTACCAAAGCAAATATTCAGTCTGCCATCGCTGGTATGGGAAGCACTGGCGACGGCAATGACCTCTTCTTCTTAAGCTATTCTGGACATGGAGGCAATGCTGCCGACCAGCCCCCTCTTGATGAAGCCGACGGTTGGGATGAATACTTAGCCCAGTATGATTTTCAGACAAGCCCAATATGGGATGATGAGCTGGCAGAATGGCTTGCTGCCCTGCCCAGCAGGAAGGTCGCCGTCTCTCTGGATTCTTGCTTCAGTGGCGGCCAAGTCAAGGCTGGCAGTGAAGGCATAGTCAGGTGCCTGGCAGCAGAGGGCGCCACTGCCAGGGGCGATGGTTTCGTCAGGGATATTGATGACATTAGCGGTGGAGTTGCTTTAGCTGCCTGTGATGAAAATCAGCTCAGCTGGGAGTTTCTAGACCTTGAGAATGGTTTGTACACATATTATTTCGTTGAGGGGCTAGCAGGGCCAGCGGACTCTAATAGCGATGATATGATTTCTATGGAGGAGGCGTTTAATTATCTCAATCCCCTTGTCAGTGCTTATCCTGTGTCAGAGCAACAGAATCCACAGATGTACGATGGCTATCCCGATGAACTTGTTATTTTACTATCCGAGCTTAATAATCCACCAAACGTACCCTCTAATCCCTCGCCGACAAACCATGCTACTGGAGTTTCCACTAATGCTGATTTAAGCTGGACTGGCAGCGACCCTGATCCCGGAGATACAGTAAGCTATGATGTTTACTTTGGCACCAGTGCAAGCCCACCTTTGGTCTCCAGCGACCAGGCAGCATGCAGCTATAACCCGGGAACCTTGAACATCGACAACAAGTATTACTGGAAAATAGTGGCCACCGATAACCATGCCGCATCCACATCCGGGCCTGTATGGGATTTCACTACAGGAGCAGAAGCCGAGGACTGCCCCTGGCTCAGTGAAAGCCCAGACTCCGGAACGGTACCGGATGGGTCCTCTGCAGATACAATCAATGTTAACTTTGACACCACCGGACTTGGCGAGGGCGATTACACCGCCGAAGTAATAGTATCAAGCAATGACCCGGTTGACCCGGAAATAACAGTGCCGGTTACCCTGCACGTGGTTAGTGAAAGTACTTTCCAGTGGACAAAGACAAATGGTCCAGATGGAGGCTACATCAATGCCCTTGCTATAGACCCACAAACTCCTTCAATCTTGTATGCTGGAACAGACAAAGGGAGAGTGTTCCGAAGCACTGATTCGGGGGGTCAATGGAGCGATGTTTCCCTGCCAGTTCAAATCGATGTTAATGCGCTGGCAATCAATTCAGCTAACACCACCGTAATCTATGCCAGCACAGATAGCGGGGTATACGGGAGCGATAACAGCGGGCAGAGTTGGGCTCTTCTGTTAGCGGTAAACGACACGCTAGTTCTCTCCCTCCAGGTTGACCCGGATACGCCAAGTACAATCTACGCTGGTGTGGGTAGGCCTGGATACACACCTACCAATGGCGGGGTATATAAGAGCACCGATGGTGGACAAAACTGGGCTGCCATAAATAACGGTTTACCGGAGCATGGATGGGGTGATACAACTATCATGCCTATCCAGACCTTGGATATTGACCCGGATAACACTACTATTATCTATGCCGGAACGGTAAATCACGCATATGGGCCAGAAGGCCTCTACAAGAGTATCGATGGCGGAGCCAACTGGAATTATGCCTCAAGCGGTATCGGCTTGGCTCCGGTTGATGTAGATGCTCTAGCAATCGATCCCCAGACAACCACCACTCTTTATCTGGGAACCTGGAACGGGGTCTACAAAAGCACTGATGGGGGAGATAATTGGAGCAAGTCCAGCACTGGATTGCCAAGCACCATGAAAAATGTTGTCGCACTGGCTATCGATCCTTCGAATCCTGACATTATATACGCTGGTATGGAGTATCATGAAGGAGTGTATAAAAGTATAGACGCCGGGGCTAACTGGAATCCAGCCAACCTGGGTCTTCCTGGGGCTGGGTGCGATGCACTAGCCATTGACCCATCCAACCCGACTACGCTTTATACAGCGGTTAGAGGGCTAGCACATAAAAGCACCGATGCCGGGGCAAGCTGGCTTGAGATTTTTAGTGGATTTAGCAATGCTGATATTTATGATGTCGCTGTTGACCCCCAAAATACGAGCACGGTTTATGCCAGCGTTTATGATATTGGACTATCCAGAAGCTTGGATGGTGGGGAGAACTGGGAGAAAGTACATAGCGGCACTGTTCACTCGATAGCCATTGACCCTGACACACCAGCCACTATATACGCCACGGGCTCGGACCTTATAAAGAGCACCGATGGGGGAGAAAACTGGAATTCAATTTGGTATCCCTACACTTATGCCATAGCTATCGACCCACAGAACACATCAACAATCTATTTAGTGGCGTACCAAGATCCGCCGGGCAGTTATTACCTCTACAAGAGCGTTGACGGAGGACAAAATTGGTCTTGGTTGCCGCGGTCCTGGCCCATGGGTATTTCTTGTATAGCTATTGACCCCATTAATCCAGATATCCTGTATTTTACTACTACCAAACTTGCTTATTTAGAAAAAAGCGCCGATGGGGGGCAAACCTGGGTAAATAAGGGATGCTTTGGCGATTATATATGGGATATAGCGATTGATCCTACTAACCCCGATATAATTTACCTCGCCGGAGAGGATGGGGTATTTATGAGCCAGGATGAAGGCGAAACCTGGGAAGGACGTAGTGAAGGTCTTCCCAGTACTGATGTTTTAGCCTTGGTAATCGATCCCGATAATCCTTCAGTGCTCTATGCCGGGACATTTGGAGGGGGTGTTTTTAAAAGCACGAATCGCGGCGAAAATTGGATTCCGATGAACGAAGGACTTGATAATCTCTGTGTCAAGGCTTTGGCAATCGGTACCTCTTCTACTATCCTTTATGCCGGAACCTATTATGGGGGAGTTTATAGCAGTTCCCCCACGTCACTTTCAGTGACCACCAACGATGCCACCAATGTAATCACTAGCTCAGCTACCCTGAATGGTAACCTAGATGGCCTGGGCACTGCCTCATCAGTAGACGTCTCCTTTGAGTGGGGAACTGAGACAGGGATCTATCCTAATGAGACTACGTCAGAGGTAATGACGACAGCCGGACCATTTAGCTTTGACCTGCCTGGCTTAACTCCAGG
>CAYVML010000109.1:0-6087 GCA_964452475.1 uncultured Dehalococcoidales bacterium | reverse complement strand
GAGAGATTGCCAGCGACCTGGCGCTAAGGGTACTGGCTGAGAATATCATTTATGGCGTCGTTACTCCGCCGCTGAAGAGTGATTTTGCTGTTCTAACCCGGAAATCCATCTCACAGCGGCTTCGACAGGCAGTAAAGAAAGTCAACAGCGAGGTCTATTTACAGGGACAGCTAAAGCGCAATGGCATGGCCACCACACTGGTGGCAGCGGCGGTGATTGGGCAAACAGCCTGCATTGCCAACGTGGGTGACAGCCGCATCTACCTGCTGGAGGAGAGCGGTCTCAGGCGGATAAGCAAGGACCATTCGCTGGTGGAGGAGATGGTAGATGCAGGGGAGATTCAGCCCGAGGAAATCTATACCCACCCGCGGCGCAACATCATCACCCGCTGCCTGGGCACAGGGCCAGAGGTGAAGGTAGACCTTTTCACCGAGGAATTAAAACCCGGCAGTTCGCTGCTACTCTGCTCTGACGGGCTCTGGGAGATGGTCAGGGACAATGAGCTACAGGATATCCTGCTGGCTGCGGATAATGCCCGGTCTGCCTGCGACCGGCTGGTAGCACGGGCAAACGAAAAGGGCGGCGTGGACAATATCACCGCCATCGTACTTAAAGTCACCCAGTAATATCTTTCCCGTCTCCCGTCCTCTGTCTTCCCCCTCCCGTTGCCCCTTTCCAGCCAGACTGCTACAATCTATAATGGAAGGTAGTTAATATGAAAAAAACATATAATATAGTTATTGAGCGAGACCCTGAAAGCGCATGGCTGGTAGGGGAGGTTGTTGAGCTACCAGGCTGTTACACTCAGGCACCAGATCTTCCTACTCTTGAATCAAATATACGAGAAGCAATTTCGGTATACTTGAAGACAGCACTACCCGAGGAGCCATTACCAGACTTTGTCGGTACCTGGCGAGTCGAGGTTTCAGTTTGACTAAACTTCGACTTATAACCTATAAGACATTGAAAAAGGTGGCGGAAACAACGGGCTTTCAATGGCAGCGCTGCGAAGGCAGCCACAATACCTTTAAGAACACTCAAGGTCGCATCATCGTCATCCCAGACCATGGGTCGCAAGTAATAGTCCGTCCTCTACTGCGTAAAATTCTACGTGACATGGGACTCAGTATAGAAGATTACTCTAAACTATTGGACGCTCTTTAATAATAAAGCGTTTAGTTGAAAACATTAAGCCATAGCTGTTACAGATGGTTCGGCTGTAGTTTCAAGATGCTGCAGAGTCCATAAGCCCTTTACATTATTGCGAGTCAGCTCTGCTGCCCTGGCAAGCTGGGTGATGGGGTCAGGTCTATGAGCTAGCAACTATGAACTATCATGATGGCGAGGACTCCATAAGCCATGAACTACGAGCTATGAGCCATCTTTATGAAGAACGCCTGCGATATACATCTTTCCGATGCCCGATTTTAATAACCCAAACTGTAAGCTCATCATCCTGTATTGAATAAACAATTCTATAGCTACCCTGTCTAATCCGATAAAGCTCCTGCTCAGTAAGCTTCTCACATCCAGCAAGCCGGGGATTTTCTGCCAGCTTCTCAATTCTTGATATTATTTTCCTGAGCTCAATCCTGGATATCTTTTTTACATCTTTCCAAACAGACTCTTTAAAGAAGATTTCATATCGCGCCATCTTTTTTAAGCCTTTTGAGCATTTCCGAAAAGCTGATTAATGGTTCCTCAGCCCTTTCCTCAAATGCGGCAATATCCTCTGCGTCTTCCGCCAGTGCTTCTCTAACCGCCTTATTAACAATTTCAGATATTGATTTTGACGTCTCTATTGATTTAAGTTTAAGTGCCTTGTGGATATCAGGGTTGAAATAAATCGTGGAGCGTTTTGCTGCTATGCCCATAATGTCACCTCCTGTAATTCCACATGAACTATAACATTATAACGTCATAACGTCAATGACAGTATTCATGAACTTCGCCCATAATTGCCAGTCAACCTCTTATGTATTGCTCACTGTCTATAAGGAAGAGGGTCAGCAAATGGGTGAAGGTCTGAACATTAAAAATGTACTGAACTTATAAGGTTATTAACTGGCCTCCGGGGTCTCTTTTCCCGGCCACGTCTCGCCTTCCCTCCGGTATGCTTTCTCAACCCAATCCTGGCAGCCCCGGGCTACACAAGAGTGTTCTATTCGCTTACCCTGGTCGATAACGAACTGGAGAAACTCCGGCTCCGTTCTGCCTATGTAATTCTCAGCACCGGGCTCTCCGTTGAGCTTCCGCCTGGCCCAGATTCCTTCTCTTATAACGCGAATATACCTGCCGGAAAACTTTGAACTTATTCTTTCCATGCTGCACCTCCTACTATACACATCGCTTTTCCAGCCGATAACGTTGCATCACCCTCCCCACACATGTGGGCAATACAGTATAGGGGCTTGGTGCGGAGAGAGGGCGGCTAGGTCATTACCCAAATACATAGGAGAATACAAATAACTGGCACAGAAGGGCAACCGGAGGAAGCCGATGGGCTGTATTATAAACAATATACCTTGATATTATGTTATGTAACCAGGAAGTGTTCAGTCTTTTATGAGTTCTTTGATATATTCCTCAATCAATGGGCTGGCTATAACACCTTCTCTCAGTTTACCTACCAATCTCTGGTCCATTTCATCCTTTAACTGAAGTTCCCCTTGAGTTAATTTATCTACCAGGTGGTCAATAGGTTTCTCAAATATAGTGTTACAGTCTATTATTGTTTCATATTTGAATACGGTATACTGGGCAGGAGAAATAATAACAAGGGTTTCAGAGGGAAAATTCCTTCGAATTCTTTCTACATTTTCTATTTTTGAAGAAGCGGAAACTAGCAAAATAAGCTTATCTATAATAGGAGTTTTATTCAGAACTATGAAATAGTGAGGCTCAGTTGAGGCAAACGATTCTTCTACAAAATAATAAACAGATCCAGGTTTTATTGTCGCTTTAATAGCGACCTCAGGAGGCACATCTACCAAAATTAGCTCCAGAGAGCTTCGAGTTCCTGCATTTCGGCAAGCTGTTCTAATCGATCCTCTTTATCTTGACTACTGAGTTGAAAAACATCATCTTCACTGTTATCCAGATTTTCAAACAAATCTTCTAACGCCATCTGTATTCTGGGAGACATATCCAGTGCTTTTTCGTGCTTTTTCCATTCTGGATACCTGTGTGTTAGCTCGGCAAGCTCGAACTGGTCAAAGTGACCATATTTACCCCAGATAATATCCAGGGCTTCAGTATCTGATTGAGAAAATACACTACCCTCAACAGGCTCTTTGGACCTAAAATGATATTTGCCAACCTGGGCTATATACTTTTTTGAATACTTGCCTTCTATTTTCCCGAGGCTAATGCTTTGCTCTGCGATATCTTTAGCAGCAGAAGGGACTGGACCATATTCCATGGCGAAATATGTATCGTTAGTTATCAACCGCCCATATTTACGAAGATGATAACGGTCAGCCAGATAAATAAGCTTTAAGGCTTTCATCTTGTTGATAGTCCCACCCTGCTGCAAAGCATAGTGATTGAGAGCCTGAACAGCTTTCTTGTAGTTATAGTTGAAGTTAACTTTTTGCATTTAATCTCGCCTCCTGTATTTTATTAAATAATTAAAACTACGGAGACCTCTAAACTATTATATCGTGTAACCAATAATAATTAAAATATTTCTATTGGCTAATGCGTGCTTATCTTTTCCTCTTTAGCTGAATAGGTCCTTCACCTCTGGCTCGGAGGTATTCGGCACATTCTTTGCAGTGGCCCATTATTCTATTGTAATTAGCATACGCTACTTAGCCAACTACCCACTCGTCGCAGAGCACCTCTGCCTGTTCGAGAACTGTCTGTGTTGCTTTTTCCTGCTTGTCGGGTGGATACCCGTATCTCCGCAGAATCCGCCTGACA
Organism: uncultured Dehalococcoidales bacterium; assembly: GCA_964452475.1. Classification (GTDB taxonomy): domain Bacteria; phylum Chloroflexota; class Dehalococcoidia; order GIF9; family AB-539-J10; genus JAUUZT01. The sequence continues at coordinate 2,163 of CAYVML010000109.1, read as the reverse complement.
ATAACTCGAATTTTAGCCCGTGCATTCTCTCTGACCGACCAGTCTATCGATACATTTCGCTGAACTGCAGCAACAAGTTCCTGTGCTATCTTCTTCAGGGTTTCATCTCCCAGCACCTTTACTGCGTTGTCATTTACTTCCAAGGCATCATAAAAGGCGATTTCATCCTCGTTCATGCCCAGATTCACGCCACGCCGATGTGATTCCCGCATCTCCCTGGCAAGTCCGATGAGCTCTTCGATAACGAGTGCAGCCTCGATAGTCCGGTTCTGGTATTTTCGTATTGATTTCTCAAGCATCTCCGCAAACGAGCGTGCCTGCACCACATTCCTGCGTAAATTCGTTTTAATCTCATCGTTTAATAGTTTTCTCAGTACTTCCACCGCGAGGTTTCGATGTGGCAGTTGACGCACTTCCTTTAGAAAATCCTCAGAGAGAATCGAGATGTCGGGTCTTTCAAGTCCAGCCATTGAAAAAATATCGACTATACCCTTCGGAGCAACAGCACGGGATACAAGCTGACGAACAGCGGTATCCATCTCTTCAATAGTTTTCCCCGAACCTTCAACCGTTGCCTTTGCCAGTCCTGCACGTACGTCCTGGAAAAAACCCACCTCATCCCTGATTGTCAGCGCTTCCTCTCGTGGTACAGCAAGAGCGAATGCTCTCGAAAGGGCTGTCACTTCTGTAAGATAGCGCTTTTTCCCATCGTCAAGCTGAAGGATATGTTCCATGGCTGCTGAAAGCCCGGCAAGGCGTTGAGCTCTATCAGCATAAATAAGTAAAAGGTAATCGAAACCATGGAACATGGCAGCAACGACTTCGTATCTGGCCTGCATAACGAAAACAGCCTCTCGCTGGTCTATTGCCGTATTTCCTTTACCGCCTGCCTCGGTGTAATCCACCATCGCCCTTTTTAGTTGGTCAGCCAGCCCTATATAGTCAACCACCAGTCCACCCGGCTTGTCCTTGAACACACGGTTCACCCTGGCTATTGCCTGCATCAGACCATGTCCCCGCATCGGCTTATCAACATACATGGTATGCAACGATGGGCAGTCGAATCCTGTCAGCCACATGTCTCTGACAATTACAACTTTAAAATCATCCTGCGGGTTTTTGAAACGTTTGGCGAGCGCCTCCTTCCGAAACTTATTGCGAATGTGTGGCTGAAACTCTTGCTGATCAGAAGCTGACCCCGACATCACAATCTTCAATACCCCCCTATCATCAGCGGGGCTATGCCAGCCTGGTCTTAATTTGATTATTGCGTCATATATAGCAACACATATACGACGGCTCATACAGACCACCATAGCTTTCCCTTCCAGACTGGTGAGTCGGTCTTCGAAATGCTTCACCAAATCTTTAGCAACAAGCGCTATTCTCTTTTCAGTACCCACCATTGCTTCGAGCGCAGCCCATTTTGTACGCAGTCTCTGTTTTTGTGACTCCTCTTCTCCCTCGGTTATCTCTTCAAACTCAGGGTCTATCTTTGGTTTTTCTTCTTCCTTCAGGTCGATTTTCGCCAGTCTGCCTTCATAGTAAATAGGAACGGTAAACTCATCTTCAACTGCTCTTGAGATATCATATTTATCTATGTAATCACCGAAGATTGCAGGGGTACTACGGTCATCCCGCTCTATCGGTGTACCGGTAAAACCTATAAAGGAGGCGTTGGGCAATGCATCATGTAAATGCCTGGCAAAGCCGTCGATGAAATCATACTGGCTGCGATGCGCCTCATCGGCGATGACTACTATATTAGGCCGATTTGACAATTCCCCATAGCTATTCCCTTTTTCTTCGGGAAGGAATTTTTGTATTGTCGTAAAGACAACACCACCCGCCGCTACCTGCAACAGTCTTCTAAGGTGTTCGCGGTCTTCAGCCTTTACCGGTGTCTGGCGCAGCAGGTCGCGGCAGCTGGAAAAGGTATCGAAGAGCTGGTCGTCAAGGTCATTGCGGTCTGTCACCACCACTAGCGTTGGATTTTCCATTATCGGATGGCGGATTACCTTCCCGGCGAAAAACAGCCCCAGACATATCAAGCCGATGCTGCCGACCAGTAGCCACCATACACCAGTTAGACCCTGTTTAAAACCCAGCCCGGCCATACCCACCGTGGCTGACCCGCCAATAATGGTGGCTAACAGGGAGCCG
>CAYVML010000108.1:0-6156 GCA_964452475.1 uncultured Dehalococcoidales bacterium | reverse complement strand
TCGTCCATCTTAGGCCCTTTTTGTGCCCTTTCAGCAATATCTAATAAACTAATCAATACCTATACCTCCCTTTCCTTATCCAAATATACAACAGTTTCTATTTCGTAAAAATTGTTATTTAACCATCATGCTAGAAAACCATAGTATCAGATTGAGGGAAGATGCACAAAGTACAAGACAACCGATTCCCCCCTTTGTTGTAAGCTATTGTTAACATCTCTACCCACCGGCCATTACTAGATACGCTTGAAGCTATACTTGGAATACCAACTCGCATCTGCTACCTAGACCATCGAACTTGGAATATACTATAAAACTTGGGTCAAAGTACCAGCCACGTTCTGTAGCCTCAAACTCTTTAATAGAGGTCATTCTCGGTATCTTTACGCCATTGAGCTTGACACTGGCTGGGATGCCAATTCTGTTTAACTTCAGAATATATGTTCTCTTGGAAGCGCTCACGTTTATTATTACACAGTCTTCTTTTCGTCTGGCATTACATTGCACGATCTCGTCGTCATCGTAGATAGTACACTCCGCTTCTGAGCTAAGCCATGTATCCAGGGTTATGGGATTGAAGGGTTTCTCCCCAATATAGCTCATGGCCGGCCCCATTGGAATGATAGAGTCGCCTTTGATATAAAGGGGAAGAATCTCTAATGGAGGTTGCACTTTGATGGTAATAGGTCCCTTATATTTCTTATCTGTCCAGTAGTCGAACCACATCCCTTCAGGTAGATATACCGTTCGCCTGTTGATCGAGGTGTACACAGGAGCCACAAGGAAGGCATCACCAAACATATACTGATCGCCCATGGAGTGGGTATTGGGGTCATCCTGGAACTCAAGGACCATGGCCCTCATTATTGGTAGTCCTGTCCTGGTGGCCTTATACGCCTGGGAGTAGATATATGGTAGAAGCCGGTACCTTAGTTTGGCATACTTACGGAAGTTTTCAACAGCCCGCTCCCCAAACATCCAAGGAGCCCTGCGTGGCTCAGCGAGAAATCCATGTAAACGAACATGTGAGATAAACATGGACCATTGAGACCAGCGAATCCAAAGTTCTGGAGTAAGATTTCCAACAAGGTGCTCGTAACCAGCGTTGTCGCAACTCCAGAAGGGGACCCCAGAAAGTCCTATAGATAGCCCAGCACGTAGTGTAGTAAACATATCTTTCCATTCAGAGTTAGGGTCGCCGGACCAACAGATGGGGTAGCGTTGCATGCCAGCAGTACCAGAGCGAGCATTTACTATACCACGATGACCAGTGCCTTCTTCCACTGCTTCAAAAGAAGCCTTCTGGTACAACAATTGGTAGATATTGTGCATCTCTTGCCCAGAACGCTCATTATGATAATAAGCATCTGCTGGGACATCTTCTCCGAAGTCAGACATTATTATAGAGTCACAGCCGGCCTTCATATACTGTATTATCCAATCTTTCCACCATTTTACTGCTTCAGGATTCGTGAAGTCTGGTAACAGACAAGGGTCATAGATTATACGGTTGTGCCGTTCTCTCCAAGCATCACCTCTCTCAATTGTATCTAGGGAATACTCTACAGCTCCTTTTTCTCCACTAATCCTAGCCCCTAAATTCACTACATATGGAGATCCATCTTTCTTTGTCAAGACATATTTTTTCTCTCTAGCCTCTTTTTCTAGATCAGAGCCGAGATTAAGCAAGGGATGTACATAAAGGCCAGTCTTTATACCAAGTTTAGCCAGTTCCTCAGAAATACTCTTCGTCCACTCAAGTTGTTCTGCTGTTGTTATATCTTTGCGTGCCATGCTCGTTAACATGTACACTATGAAAGCGCAACGATCCACTGGAATGTCTAGTTCTCTAAATTTTCTAGCTACAGCCATCACGCCATCTCTGGTTGCAGGGCGGGCAAGTGGATTGAATTCAATGCCGAAGGATTCCTTGGGAGGTAATGATGGCCAACCGGTTATTTCCTCATAACGTGCTAGAACATCTTTAAGCATGGGTCCATAGATAATAAAATAGTCTAAACGGGGATCATCAATGGTAATAGTGAAGGTCATAAGAGATCGACTTCCCATCTCATATGTAACTTTATAGGTACTATTGACGAATATGCCATAACCTCTCGGGCTCATAAAGAAAGGAATGTTCTTGTATGCTTCTTCATTCCCGGCACCGTAGGGATTTTTGTTCCATCCTATAATCTTTTGCCCGAGCTTGTTAAACACGTTGAATTGCTCTCCGAAGCCATAAAATGCTTCTCCTGGCTCGAGACTAAAGGTTTCGTTTGATCGACAGAATTTGCCATCTTGGCTTATGAACCCTACTGGAAGGCTGCGATAGTTAGTATGAGAATCCAAGTCGTGTACGTCTTCTTGCAGAATAAGCTCCCCAATCTTATCGTTAATAGTATATCTCCAAGGATTTTTCTGAGCTTCAAAACGTATAGCCCCAGTATCAATAGAGACCGCTTCATTCGTTTCAAACACATCAAAGGCTGTTGACTCCCATTTCTCCTTTATTTCTAGAAGGCATTTTACCTCCCTTAACTGACTATCCGGACATGTTTGAAAACGTATAATATGTGGTGTGCAAACGGTCAAATGTATGTCAACTTTATTTCCCAGGCTCGTCATGCAATGAAATATGAGACCATCATTAACTTTCTCAAAGGATTTCTGTTTCTGAATATATTCATGCTTTCCTAACAACATCTCATTCTTATTCACAGTTTTCATACAACAACCTCTTCACTGTTATTAAGTCGTTTACTTCATATTTTCGGTTCAACTAAAGTTATTTGATAAAAGATACTATTCTGCTTTGTTACTTTATCATCATACTGGGAAACCAGAGTATTATCTGTGGGAAAAATGTACAAAGAAAAAGCACAATAAATATAAGCCCAACAAAGGGGACTATTCCCCGGATTATATCAACTGTAGTCACTCCTAATTCTGGTGGGGCCGAACTACGAATATAGAATATGGTAACTGCCATGGGAGGTGTCATGTAAGACATCTGGAGATTAATTATTACCATAAGCCCAAACCACACTGGATCAAACCCTAAGCTAGGAGCAACAGGCGCTATTATAGGCACCATGATGAAAATAATACCCAAATTATCAATGACGAAGCCCAACATAAATATTATGAGCATTGTTACTGCAAAGGCACCCCAACGGCCGACAGGAGCAGTTAAAATAAAATCCGCTACCACATTGCCAGCACCAGCGGAAAGAAAGATACCAATGAAAGCGTAAGATAATCCTCCAATCAAATATATCATACCAGAGATCCCAAGTGTCTTTTGTGCTACATCCTTGAGAACTTTAAAGCTAAATACACGGTAAGCCATGGCCATAATTGTAGTAGCAAAGGCTCCAACAGCGGCAGCTTCGGTGGGAGGAGCTATTCCTAAAAAAATACTACCTAGTACGGCTATGATAAGTAACGCAGGAGGTGCCAGTGCTTTTAGAAGTATTGCAGTTTTCTTGGTAAAAGATATTTTTTCTCCCTCAACGGATACTGGGGGTCCTAGTTCTGGTTTCAACAGGCAACGAACTACTATGTAAGTACAATACAAACCAGCAAGAAGAAAACCCGGTAAAAAAGCACCAAAAAAGAGCTTGCCTACTGAAACCTGTGCCAATGGCCCATAAATAATTAGTAATATACTGGGCGGAATGAGAGTTCCCAGTGTACCACCAGCTGCCACTGCACCAGTGGCTAGGCTTTTATCATAACCACGATTCAGCATGGCGGGAAGGGCTATAATTGATAGCATAGTTACCGATGCGCCTACTATTCCAACACATGCGGCAAGGATGGCACCGATTAACACAGTGATTACTGCCAATCCACCTCTAAGACTACCAAGCCATATATATAATGCAGCATACATTTTTTCTGCTATTCCAGTTTGTTCAAGCATATTCCCCATAAATATAAACAGTGGAACTGCCAGAATAATATAGCTTGATGTCAAATCGTATATACGCATATAAATTAAATTAAAGGCGTTAGCACCAAGCAACAAATAGCCCATTATCAAGGCTATAGCACCAACCGTGATGGCAAATGGATAACCAAGCAGAACTCCACCGAACACCACACAGCCAAGCATTATTGCGGTAACAATCTCTGGACTTAATTCAATCATAAAGGTTTACTCCTTGTGAGGAAATATAAATCTCGAATGAAATGAGCCAAACCTTGGAAGAAAAATAGAATCAATCCTATAAACATTATTGCCCTGACTGGAAAAGCTGGTGGATACCAGTAACTACCCTCAGTTAATACTTCGCCTATTGACCAGGCAAACCACGCACGACTCCCGGAGGTGTAGATTAACACTATGACCAGTGGGAAAAATAGGAAAATTGTACAAATAATATCGACGATTGCTCTCGTCCTAATAGACCAGCGCGTATAAAGAATATCTATCCTTATGTGTCCATGATAATTATGGGTATATACCCATCCCAATATAGCAATGGTGCTTCCTAGCATCATTGCTGTATCCATTACCCATATTGTTGGAGCATTAAAAATATATCTTGCTATGACTTCATAAACAAGCGCAAAGACAACAGCTACGCATGCCCACCGTGCTACCAATCCAGTATATTTACCAATAACGTCAATAATCCTGACTAAATTTCTCATGTAAATGCCTACCTCCACCGGATTATGGTCCTATTAAGATTACCCTACTCCCTCTAAGTATATTCCAGGTTGGGAGTAGAGCAAACCTCATCTTAATCAGTTAGTCGGATACGTTGATATCTGGCTTAATTTATATTCCAACGGACTCGTAAATATCCCCAACTCTCTCTTGGCTCTCCAGTACGGCAGTGTACATAGGATCACCCAGTTCTACTGATCTATTTGCATAGAAGCCCTTGGCAATTTCTTTCATCCTATTTTCTATTTCTGAAGGGAGGTATTCCACTGTAACCCCATAATCTCTGTATTGCTCAACCATAGTAGATAGTCTAATTACATTCTTTACGTACGCATCATAAGACTCTGATATTGTTACATGATTCAGGATTTCCTGGATATCAGAACTAAGCTCTGTCCATGAATCACCGTTGACAAAGGTGTTGTGGAAGCCTCCAGGTAACATTGACTCTGTGATGTAATGATAGTCAGCTACTTCCTGCATGGCCATATCCCAGTTTATGGCGAGATCGCCACATTCAGTGGCATCTATTACTCCTCTTACCATGGCATCGTAGATTTCTCCCCAGGGAACATTGGCCGGAGCTGCATCCATTTCGGTAAGGATTTCTGCCAGCGAAGAGGCAGCAGTACGAAACTTAAGCCCTTTAAAATCCTTGACAGTTTTAAGAGGTACCTTGGAAACAAGGACATCTGACGTAGGGGCTCTCAGCTGCATTGAAACATAATGTATATTGAGAGGCTTAAGCATTTCCACTACTAAGTCTTGAGCTTCTTCTGTACTCATCCAAAAATGCATCTCTGAACTAGTTAAACCGCCAGGTCGCCCAGCGAAAATTTCACAGGCAGGAAACAGGTATGCGCTATAGTTTAGGTAAGTACTGGTAATCTCAACTGCCCCCTGAGCAGCCCCCTCGAGTTCCTTGGACGATGGAACAATAGCACCTTGAACATAGGGCTCAAGAATTAAGCGCCCATCAGTGGCAATCTTCATGGTATCTGCAATACTTTCTGCTAACCTAAAACCATCAGATTCAGCCGCGTACATTGTCTGATATCTCCATGTTAATACCTCTTGCTCTGGAGCAGGGGTAGGTGTGGGTGTGGGTGTTGATGTTGGTGTCGGTGCAGGTGTCGGTGCAGGTGTCGGTGCAGGTGTCGGCTCTGCCTTGGGTGCACATCCAGCCACTATCAGGCTGAGAACCATAACTATAACCAGTAGTAATAGACCTATTTTTTTATTCATTATTTCCTCCAACAATAATTTTAGTAATCTTGATATCACTTGCTATAGATACAATCTAGTAACCTCACCATTTTGTTTTCTCAGACGCTACCTCCTTTTCTGCTGATAGTGCAGATTCTATTTTTATCCTCATCGCTGCCTAATGATTATTTACCTAATATTTATTGAAGCTCAGGTATCCCTGGTTTATACCTGCAAACCAGGAATTGTAACTGGCAGAGAGTTGTTTT
>CAYVML010000107.1:0-6199 GCA_964452475.1 uncultured Dehalococcoidales bacterium | reverse complement strand
CTATCTCACAAGGAAGACCTGGATTTTGATATCTCAGGTACAGTAGAAGAAGTAATGGTGGAGGAAGGGGATTACGTTGAAAAAGAGCAGCAGTTGGCGACCCTTGATACTTCGGACTGGGAGGATAGGATAAGTGACCTTGAAGACCAATTGACATCCTCTGAACGTAACCTTTTGTCTACCAGGATAAGCCTGGAAAATGCTGAGTATGCGCTTGATAAGGCTGAAGAAGATACCGAAACTACGGTCACTGGAGACATTGTACGGAGGGAGACTGACTCGTGGGATATCGATATCAAAGAGATGCAGCTGGAACTGGTGCAGGCTCGCCTCGAAGATGCTCTGAAAGCAGTTGAAGATGCCCGGGAAGCTATTGACGAGGCACTGGCTGAAAGCCCTATTGTTGAAGCCCCGTTCGATGGCTTTATTACGGAAGTTAATGTTGAAGGTGGTGATGAAGTATTGAAGGGGACGATAGCAGTGGTGCTGGCGGACCCGACCATGTTCGAAGTGCAGCTTGCAGTCAGCGAAATGGATATCTTTCAGGTAGAAATTGGTGGTGAGGCCTGGGTAGAGGTGGATGCATTAGAAGGGCTGGCTATTCCTTCAACGATTGTTAGCATCTCGCCAACCGCAACAATTTCACAGAGCGTGGTAAATTATATTGTAACAGTGGAAGTAGAGCCACTCGATTCCTATCTGCAAAGGATTAAGTCCCAGCGTGAAGAGATGATGGCACAACAGGGCTCACCCGGGGAACTTCCTGCACACATGCAACAGGCCATAGAAGAAGGTAGTATGACGCAGGAAGAGGCTAAACAAAAGATGGCACAGAGGCAGCAAAACCAGGGGATAGGGCAGATGACAATGTTCCCTGATATACCGGATAATTTCCAGCTTAAAGAAGGATTGACCGTACAGGTTACTATCACCGTTGCGGGAGTGGAGGATGTGCTCATGGTTCCCAATACCGCAATCAGCAGCCGTGGAGGGCAGTCTTATGTGAATGTAGTCCTGGCAGATGGCACTACAGAGGAACGGCTGGTGACCACCGGCCTCAGCAGCTCGCAGTATACAGAGGTGATCGATGGTGTAGTTGAAGGGGAAGAGGTGACTGTCACCTTATTAACGAGCTCTAGCAACAATGTAAGGATGCCCGGAATGATGATGGGAGGAGGCCCTCCAGGATGATTCGCCTGCAGGACATAAAGAAGAGTTACCCGATGGGCTCGCGGGAGCTGGTGGTGCTGAATGGAGTAAGTGTCGCTATTGAGAAAGGGGAAATAGTGGCGATAATGGGGCCATCCGGCTCGGGCAAATCAACAATGTTGAACCTGATTGGCTGCCTTGATATTCCGAGCTCAGGTAAGTACTTCCTTGAAGGCAGAGAGGTAAGCAAGCTGAATAACAGGGAACTGGCACATGTCAGGGCTATGAAAATCGGCTTCGTTTTTCAGCAGTTCAACCTGTTGCCCCGTATCTCGGCACTGGCAAATGTTGAACTCGGTATGAGGTACGCCGGAGGAAGCGATCGTACCCGCGCAATGGAGGCACTGGAGAAGGTTGGACTCGCTGACAGGGCTAAACATCGGCCTACGGAGCTTTCGGGTGGTGAACAGCAGCGGGTGGCAATCGCCCGTGCCCTGGTAAAAAATCCTCCTTTAATCCTGGCTGATGAGCCGACTGGCAATCTCGACAGTCGCTCGGGAAAGGAAATTATCTCTATCCTGACGACCCTGCACGAAGAACAGGGGGTGACCATGGTGATGATTACTCATGATGCTGATATAGCCCACTATTGCCAGCGGATTATTCATATCAAAGATGGTCTGGTTGTATCAAGGGAGATGGTATGAAGAAGTGGCTGGAACCGGTTAAATCAGCCTGGCTTGGCGTCGTTACCCATAAATTGCGTAGCTTTCTCACCATGCTTGGTATCATCATTGGCGTTGGGGCTGTTATTGCGTTGATGTCCATAGGGAAGGGAACCGAGGCTCAGATTCTAAATCAGATAGAGAGCCTTGGCTCGGATCTGATCATCATTAGTCCTGGCTCTCCTACGGGATTTGGTGGAATCAGGGGTGGTGGCAGCGTACAAACACTTACCGTGGAGGATGCCGAAGCCATTGCCCAGCAGGTTAATTCTGTAGAAGCAGTTTCCCCTTCATATTCATCATACTCACAGTTGATTGTCGGCAAAGAGAATTTGAACTCCCAGGTAAATGGTGTTACTCCGGCATATGCCGAGGCATATAATATCGAAACTTCCAGTGGGGTCTTCTTCTCAGAATATGACTACAAGCGTGGCTCAAAAGTAGCTGTTATCGGCTCGAATGTGGCTGATACTTTATTTCCTGGTACTTCGGCGATAGGGCAGGAAATTCGTATGGGGAATAACATTGTGATGGTAATGGGAGTTATGGAAAGTGAGGGTGGTTCCATGATGGGAATGGGTTCGAGCGATGATTCTGTCCTGATTCCCCTGACAGCCATGCAGCAGATGTTTTCGCAACCGCGGACCAGCAGAGGGGAATGGGTGGTTTCGTCTGTCTCGCTGACAGTGGCAGAGAACGGGAGTGGAGAGAGTGTCGTTGAGGAAATAACCACCCTGTTGCGCATCAGGCATCAGCTCAGTTTGGATGCCGAAGATGATTTCCGTATAACCTCGCTGGAGGAAATCATTGGGGCAGTCTCAGAGGTAATGGGAGTAATGACCCTTTTTCTGGGAGCAGTGGCGGCCATTTCGTTGCTGGTGGGTGGCATTGGTGTGATGAATATCATGCTGGTATCGGTTCTGGAAAGAACCAGGGAGATAGGTATCCGTAAGGCACTCGGCGCCAGAGAGCGGGATATATGGAGCCAGTTTCTGCTTGAGGCTTCGTTCCTCTCGTTCGGAGGTGGTATGATAGGTATTGCGCTGGGATGGACTGCATCAACACTGGTCAATAAGTTTGTCAGTGAGATAAACACTGTTGTTACTGCCGATATCGTTATTCTGGCTGTTTCCGTATCCGTCGGAATTGGCTTATTCTTTGGCTTCTATCCTGCCTGGAACGCCTCGCGTCTTAAACCAATTGACGCCCTCCGCGCCGAATAAAAATGGCAATGAATTTCCTCTTTTCGGAGGAATGGAGATACCCATTCCTCCGGGGAAATCCACAATTATATAAACAAACTTCCTATCTGGAAAATAAGTGTGGCAACAATCCAGGCAATTGCCGTGGTATACAGCGCCGCAAAACCAGTCCATTTCCAGGATTTAGTCTCACCTCGGATAGCACCAAGAGCCGCTACGCAGGGCATGTAGAGGAGGCAGAAGACCATAAAGGAGAAGGCAACCAGAGGTGTCCAGCCAAGCTGAGAGGCGATTGCTCCGCCCAGAATCCCTTCCTCAACCGCAAATATAGCACCCATAGTGCCAACGACTACCTCTTTTGCCAGAAAACCAAAAACGAGACTTACTCCTGCCTGCCACTGGCCAAAACCAGCCGGGGCGAAGATAGGCGCGATAAACCTACCGATCTGACCTATCCAGCTCTCAGCGCTGGCATAACCTGTTCCCCAGGGCATACTGCTCAAGAACCAGATTACGACCACCGCGCCAAATATGATGGTTCCCGCCTTTTTCAGGAAGAGCTGGCCACGTTCCCACATGTGCACCAGCACACCCGTTACGGTAGGCATACGGTAAGGCGGCAGCTCCATCACAAAATGACCACTGGGCCCTTTGAGTATGCTGTTACGGAATATCAGCGCCATAATTATGGCAACGATAATACCGATAAGATACATTGAGAACACCACCAGTCCCTGGTTCGCTGTGAAAAATGCGCCTGCCAGAAGTACGAAAATAGGGAGTCGGGCACCGCAGGACATGAATGGATTTATCAGGATAGTGGTTAACCGGTCCCTCGGGTTTTCTATGGTGCGGCAGGCCATGATTGCCGGTATGTTACAACCAAACCCCAGAATCATCGGAATAAAGGAACGACCATGGAGCCCAATTTTATGCATCAGTCGGTCCATAACAAAGGCCGCCCTAGCCATATAGCCACAGTCCTCAAGGACGGCAATAGCGATAAAGAGCAGGAATATAGGAGGGATAAAGATAAGTACCGATCCGAGACCTCCAACGATACCGTCAGCAAGCAACGAGCCAAACCATTCGGGTGAAACACCAGCGGCATAGCCACCGATCCAGCCGAAGAACCGGTCAATCCAGTCCATGAAAGGAGTCGATAGGGTAAAGACAAACTGGAATACGCCGTACATCAAGGCCAGAAACAGGGGGATGCCCAGCCAGCGATTGATTACAACTTTATCAATCTTATCAGAAAGATTAACCCGCTCAATAGCGGGCTTCTTCAAAGTATCCTTAAGAAGCCCGCTGATAAAGCCGTACCTGGCATCAGCAATTACCGTTTCAGCCTCATCACCATAGATGCTCTTTAAATGAGCGAGACTTTCCTCTCTAACTTTTAAGGCATCTGCACTAGACACTTTTCACCTCCTCGAATTTCTTGATTACTTCTTCATCACCCTCTAGCAACTTAACTGCCAGCCATTTTGGAGAGTATCTCAAAGCAAGAGGGCTTTCAGAGATAGCCTCTTCCAGCCTGGAAATTTCATTTTCTACCTCGCGGCCATACTCTATCTTGACCCCGCTTGCCTCTGTTTTTTTCTCAGCTACTCTAACTATTTCATCAAGGATAGTATCAGTTCCCTGATTACGATTTGCTACCATTGGCACCACTGGCACACCCATCTCTTGAGATATAGTTTTGACGTCAATTTTATACTTCCTGGATTCCACTTCATCCATCATGTTAAGGGCTATTATCAATGGTACTTCCATTTCCATAATTTGGACGGCAAGATAGAGATTCCTCTCCAGGTTTGATGCATCGACAATATCGATTACTGCATCAGGTTTCTCGTCGATAATAAAATTCCTGGCGACAACCTCATCAGGAGAGTAAGCAGTCAAGCTATAGACACCAGGCAGGTCAACCACTCGTATGCTGTATCCCTGAAAGCTGCAATTCCCTTCCTTTTTTTCTACGGTGACGCCGGGCCAGTTCCCGACGTGCTGCCGTGCCCCGGTCAGGTTGTTAAACACCGTGGTCTTCCCCGAATTGGGGTTGCCAGCCAGGGCTATGACTATCCCGTTTTTAGCCATCTTCAACCTCCTTTACTAATATTTTTTGTGCCATACCGTGGCCCAGTCCCAGCCTCGATCCTCTCAGGTTAATCAGTATCGGGCCAGCACGCTGGCCATTCATAACACTTACCTGGATACCAGGAGTCAAGCCCATATCGGCAAGCCGCCTCTGCAATCTCCAACCGGAATTTATTGCCGTAACTCTATACAGCTTTCCGGGGCTGGCCATAACCAGTGGTATTATTTCGTTTAACATTTAAACCACCTCTATTTTGATACTGGCTGCTTCCTCCTTGCGTAATGAAAGGTTGTATCCCTTCACTTTTATCTCAATCGGGTCTCCCAATGGAGCAATCCTTTGCAACTCTACTTCGCTCCCGGTTACCAGCCCCATATCGACAAGGCGGCGGGACACGTTCCCTGTACCGATGATCTTGACTATCTTGCCCTTATCGCCTTTTTTTAACTCGCTAAGCTGTTTGACTGACATATATTTACCTCCTTAATTTCCATAATTTCTCTAAATACCTCAAAATAAGTAAGGCTGGTCTAACAATTTATAGTTAAAAAAATATGCTTGCATTTTATTTTATCTATTGCACTTCGCCAATTGGGCATCATCTCGACGATCCTAAGGCGTTCTTCTGGTGGCTCAATCGCTCGGTCACATCGGTCGTCGCGCTAAACGCCGCCGTCAAGACAGGCTTGCTCGATGCCCTGGGCGACGACCACCCCGTCCGGCAGAATTTCTGTCTGCTCGACGAGGATTCTTGGCCGACCGGCAAGGTCAAGGACAAGACAAGTGCGCCGACGGGGCCTCGCACAAGCAGCTACGGGCGGTTCGCCCTGCCGCTTCGCGGCGGCGACGACGAGTTCTTTCGAGAAATGCCGCTGGAATACGACCAGAACAACCGCCGCGTGATAGGACACGATCCGCTGGGAAGAGAACGCTGGCAGGTGATGCTGAACAAGTCCGACTCGCGCGCCAGCATGCCGTTCAATCGGAGTCTGACTCACGGCCGCGCACAAGGCCATTTC
>CAYVML010000106.1:0-6200 GCA_964452475.1 uncultured Dehalococcoidales bacterium | reverse complement strand
AGAAGTAAAAGCCAGCAATTTCCCAACAGCAAAACAGAGCTATGCCATTGACAAGAGCATACTGGAGACACTAAAAGCCGAACATTAGTATTATCTTCCTTCATAGAACATGAGTAGGAAACAGGTATGGTCAAACAAAGGAGCAGGGAAAAATGAGGGTAATCGAAACAGTCTCAGGCATAAGGGAAGTTCGGGGTAAAGAACACCGCACGGTCGGGCTGGTACCGACAATGGGATATCTGCATGAAGGACATCTTTCGCTGGTCAGGCTGGCACGGAAAGAGAATTCGCTGGTGGTGGTCAGCATTTTCGTTAATCCCACCCAGTTCGGACCCAGGGAGGACCTTGCCAGTTATCCCAGGGATAGAACTCGTGACCTGCACCTGCTGGAACAGGAGGGAACTGACCTGGTCTTCGCCCCATCGGCGGAGGAAATGTATCCACAGGGCTTCAGTACCTGGGTGGATATGGAATATATAACTGAACGCCTGGAGGGAGCCTCACGACCAGGGCACTTCAGGGGAGTAGCAACAGTGGTAGCAAAGCTATTCAACATTGTACAGCCGGACAGAGCATACTTTGGACAGAAGGACGCTCAGCAGGCAGTGGTCATCAAGAAAATGGTAGCTGAGCTTGACATGAAGCTGAAAATCGTACTGGGAGAAACCATACGCGAGAGCGATGGACTGGCAATGAGCAGCCGCAACAGCTATCTAAATCCGGAGGAACGCCAGGCGGCAACGGTACTCTACAGGTCACTTTCGACGATAAAGCAACTGTGGCAGAAGGGAGAAACCAGCGCCAATGCGCTCCGCCGGAAAATGCGAGTATCAATCCAGCAGGAGCCACAGGCAGAGATAGACTATGTCAGCATCGCAGATGCTTCAACCCTCGAAGAATTGAAAATCATAGACCGCCCCGCACTGGCTTCGTTGGCGGTACGCATCGGCAAGACACGGTTGATAGATAACATGCCACTGGAATAGCAGCAGAGCGCCAGCCCACACGATAAACCAGTGCAGTTTTGACTCTCCACAGTGGCTGGGATAGAATTTCCCCGGTTCATTTAATATAAAGCCCCGGAGAAATAAATTAATCTATGAAAAGACTGGTATCACTGATACTCATCGTACTCATGCTGGCTACAGCCTGTGCTGCTCCTGTTTCCACCCCCACATTACCTACACCAGCAGCCACACCTGCACCTACGTCTCCACAGGTCGAAAGACCCGAAGCCGGCTCCATGGAACAGCGTCTGCAGTTACTGGTGAGCAAACTGGAAGAGCAACGCCAAACGCTGCATGTCCCTGGCATGGCGCTGGCAGTGGTCAAGGACGATGAGGTCATACTAACACATGGCTTCGGTGTCTCAAATGTCGAGAAAGGCACTCCCGTTACGGCCGAAACCATCTTTCCTATCGGCTCATCCACCAAGGCATTCACCTCAACCACCATCGGCATGCTCGTGGATGAGAAGAAGATGGACTGGGATGACCCGGTGACCGACTACCTGCCCTATTTCACCATGGATATAGACAGTGAAGATGCCAACGACCAGGTCACTATCCGCGACATGCTCTGCCACCGCACTGGCTTCCCTCGTATGGGATTGCTCTTTGCCAGTGGTGCTGTGCCGCGCGAGGAGATATTACAGGCTGCCACCGCAGCCGAGCCCTGGGCTGCTTTCAGGGAAAAGTTCTACTATAACAATGTAATGTACCTGGCTGCCGGAACTGCAGCCGCCAGTGCTGCAGACTCGAGCTGGGATACAATGATAACCGAGCGTATCCTGGAGCCGCTGGGCATGGAAAGCTCCAGTACTTCGCTGAACCAGGTGCAGGATGATAGCCGGCTTTCACTCGGCTATTTATGGGAAGAATCACTGCAGGATTACCGGTATAAACCAATGCGCAATCTGGATAACATCGGACCAGCCGGTTCTATAAACTCCAATGTTCTCGACATGGCGCAGTGGCTCCGATTTCAGCTCAGTGATGGCGAATACGAGGGAACACGACTCATGAGTGAGGAACAGTTACAGGAAACCTGGATTCCACAAATTCAAATCAGCCCTGATATAAGTTACGGGCTCGGCTGGATGATTCATAACTGGGAAGGACAACAAGTAGTAGAGCACGGTGGCAACACCGACGGCTTCTCCGCAGAGGTAGCCATGCTGCCGGACTCCAAGCTGGGATTTGTACTGCTGACCAATGCATCGGCTTCCCCGCTGCAACAAACGTCGCAGAATATGGTCTGGGAGACTCTGCTGGGAGAGTGGGAAGATGCCGACACTTCCAGTGAACCCGCAGCCTATGGAGCATATACTGGTGAGTACGTAGCCAATTTTGCTGCTTTTGAAAATGTTGACTTCACGGTGCTGGTGCAAAACAATCGCCTGGCTGTCGACGTGCCGGGGCAGATGGTCTATGAGCTGA
Organism: uncultured Dehalococcoidales bacterium; assembly: GCA_964452475.1. Taxonomy (GTDB): domain Bacteria; phylum Chloroflexota; class Dehalococcoidia; order GIF9; family AB-539-J10; genus JAUUZT01. The sequence goes on along the minus strand of CAYVML010000106.1, from coordinate 3,762 downwards.
AAGATCCCGATGAAGAGGGAAAATGGTATTTCACACTGACCGACGAAATCGCAGTGTCATTCGACGAAGACAGCGAAGGTAACACCACCGGGATGAAGATGTATCAGGCAGGCATGACCTTTGAACTGCCGCGTAAGGGAGTTGAGCAGGAAGCCGAAATCCCTCTGGTTGAACTGGAAAAATATATAGGGGATTATCGCTCTGAGGAGCTGGAAGTAACCGCCGGCGTGCTGATTCAAAACAAGAGACTGGCCATCGACTGGCCGGGGGAGATGATTTATGAGCTATATCCTCCGGACGAGGACGGTATCCGGGTATTCAGAATTTCGGACAGGTTTTCCCTGATGTTCAATGAAGACCAGAAAGGGGAGGTAGAATCCCTGACCTATTACCAGGATGGCATAGAGTACGAGATGCTCCGTGTGGAAAGCGAAACTCTGCCGGCACTGGAGGAGATACTGGCGCTTAGAGATATGGACAGACGCAGGACTGCCCTGGAGGATATGGAGATTTACAGCTTATCCGGCACCATTCATAGCCTGCAGTCCGGAGTGGAAGGCACAATTATTACTTATGTCGGTGGAGCTGACAAATACCGCATAGACTCCGACTATGGCAAGTTCGGCAAAGGAAGAAGTATATTAAATGGCGACCAGGCATGGGAAGAGTTCAGTGGGATGCCTTCTAATGAGCAATATGGCAATCTGCTTGAACAGGCAAAGATCGGACATCCCGAATCATTCTTCGGTGACTGGTTTGATTTTTACGATTCAGCTCAGCTAATTCGCATTGCGGAACTCAACAGAAGCAAGGTATATGTACTGCAACTCAGGCGCGGCGAACTGCCACCTGTAACCATCTATGTCGATGCCGACCACGGCGATGTGTTAAAAGCTGAACTGGTGATACTTACCGAGGGAGGTATTGGCATACCTGTCGAAACACTTTACGAGGACTATAGGAAGGTGAAAGGGGTGCGTATCCCCTTCAGGACAATCTCCAGCAACGAGGCAAGCGGACGAGCGGTCATGCAGCTAGATGAAATCGAAACCGGGTTGGAACTGGACGATGGCTTCTTCAGTCCCGACACAGCTCTGGAAGGTTGAGCAGCTCAATGGATAACGCCAATGCCGCAGCAGTGCTTCAGGTAACAGGGCCACATTGAAATGCTAACCATCATCAGCTTAATAGCTGCTTATCTACTGGGCTCAATTCCATCAGCCTATATTGCCGGCCGTCTGAAAAAGGGGATAGACATTCGTACTGGCGGCAGTAAGAACATGGGAACGTTAAATGTTTACCATGAAATAGGACTGGCAGCAGCGATTCCAGTACTCGTAGTTGATATGTCTAAAGGGATAGCGGCAATTCTGCTCTCCCGCTGGCTGGGTGTGCCAGTAATATGGCAACTTATCGCCGGGTTTGCCAGCGTAGCAGGTCACTGCTTCCCCGTTTTCCTTCAATTTCACGGTGGCAAAGGTGGAGCTCCCGCTCTGGCTATCCTGCTGTTTCTCATGCCTTCAACAATTCCCTTCTTCGTTGCCATTGCCGTTATAGTTCTAATTGTTACCCGTAACTACGCCTTCTGCTACAGCTTTGCCCTTATCTCTTTTCCCTTTGCCGCATGGCTGATTTATGACTCAAAGACACTAATCTTTTTCTCCATCGCGCTATTGCTCTTCCTGCTCATAAAATACATCCCCAAATTGAGGGACATGTATGCAAAAACCGGGGGTAGCTGGCTCAAGGTCATCAAGCATAACAGCCTAAACGATAGACTCTGATGGATTGCCTATCCTGCTACACCTGTTCTCTTAATCTAAGGTCCCTACCCCCACTTTAAGGCTGGCTCTTATCTCCAAGTATTGCCACCAGCAAAAGGCCAGGCCCGGTATGCGTCCCCACAGCCGGGGTCATTCTTGAGCGGTAAATACGTTCCCTGGGAAATATGGCACTCAGCCGTTCAACCAGTTGTTCCGCTTCATCGGGACAGGCAGTATCCTCCACAGCCATCTCTTCGATAAAGGAATAGCTCATTGCAAAACGCAGCAACTTTTCGGTCGCTTTCGCACGAGAGAATGCCTTGCCAGCAGGTTCAACCACACCATCTCTCAGGGTAATCAGTGGATTTGCCTTTAGTAGCGCTCCCAGAAAAGCCTGTGCCTTACCAATACGACCACCTCTATGGAGATACTCCAGGGTGTCAAAAGTGCATAGAAAATCAGAGCGGGAAATATCCTTCCGGGTCAGTGCTACCAACTCATCGAGGCCCGCACCTGCCAGAGCCGCTCTCGCTGCCTTCATAACTACAAAGCCTTCAGCCATGGTAGCCAGTCCAGAGTCAATTACTTCTACTCTACACTTCTTCTTCATTAGCCCAATGCTTTGTTTCACTACATCATAAGTGCCACTGAGCTTGGAGCTAAGGGTGATTGCCAGGATTGTATCGGTGGCTTCAGCCAGCCTGTTATAGGCCTCAGCAACGCTCATGGGTGATGGTACCGAGGTACCTGGAAGAATCCTGCTCTGCTTCAGCTTAACGTAGAACTGCTCAGCAGTCAGGTCAACCCCATCACGGTAAACCGTTTCTCCAAAGCGAACCAGTATCGGAATCACTGTAATCCCCAGCTCTTTCACCACACTGGCTGGTAAATCAGCAACACTGTCGGTGACAACTTTCACTGCCATCACTTTTCAGTATACCATCAAGAGCTACATTCCATATAACCCGGTACACAGCCTGTTAAAAAAACTGGGTTTTTTGCTAACATAACAGCTAACCAATACAGCATGCATAATCCTACAGCGAGGTATAACACCGTGAAAATATTACTTGTTTTCTATTCAAGGACGGGAAGCACCAGGAAGGTGGCACAGGAAATAGCGAAATCAATCGATACTGATATCGAAGAACTCGTCGACAAGGAGAACCGGAAAGGACCGCTCGGCTTCATTAAATCTGGAAGAGATGCCATAAAGAAGAAGAGAGCCAGGCTACAACAGACCGTGAAAGACCCCTCTGCATACGAACTGGTAGTACTCGGCACTCCTGTATGGGGAAGTAACCTGTCCACCCCGGTGAGAACCTATATCGCTGATAATAAGAATCTACTGAAGAAAATCGCCCTGTTCTGTACGGCAGGCGGGGAAAGCGAGCGTTATGCCAGCAACTGCCTCAATGACCTCGAAGAACTAACCGGACAGAAAGCTGTTGCCTTCATGGGGCTTGATAAGAACGATATCAACAAAGGCTTCACTGCCAAGATAGCAAGCTTTATCTCGGTTATACAAAACCCCCACAAGAGGAACTAACAAGCTACTATCTCTATATGCTTAATGCTTCAGAATAAAGCCACTTATTAATGGAGCGAAAAAGGAAATTTATCTGTACATCTGAGCAAGCTAGAAACAGCAGGTTACGTGATCACTGAAAAAGAGTTTTTAGATAATAAACCCACACTACTATTCGCCTTACGAGTGGAGGTCGTACCGCTTCCGATGACTACCGAAAGAATATGAAGCAGGCTTTCGAGAATTTGCCTGGCCAGTAGAATCAACAATTATCCTGGCTAATAACAGAAGACAAAGTAGTAAATACTATAAAGTGCCTGTTCCGTCGAGATAAATGCAGAGGCAACGACAGATTGTAAAAGCTATCGCTACCTCACTCAGACCGAACCATAGACTATTGATACACCCATTGGGACAATTTCTCCAACCACGGGGCCGCCGCCCGCCAGGCAGCAAGTTAGAGGACCAAGT
>CAYVML010000105.1:0-6205 GCA_964452475.1 uncultured Dehalococcoidales bacterium | reverse complement strand
TGGAAAGTTTTGTAGTCATTCAGGTGATCAGTGATACCTTAGTTTATGCTGCGCAAGCGCAGCCGCTCCGATTACTCCAGCCTTGTTACCCAGGGCTGCTTTAACGAGGTGTAGCTCATTTGCTGCTGCCTCAAGTGCATTGCTGTGAACCAATCGGTCTATCAGAGACACATATGCTGGTATTCCCTGAATGACCCCACCTCCCAGTATAAACAGATAAGGATTTAGTGCATTCACAATAGCTACTACACCAGCGGCCAGAAACTGTGCTGTCTCCTGTACAATACGCTGAGCTAAGGGATCTCCCAGGTTATAAGCTTCAGTGACTGTTGCAGCAGTGATTTTATTGGTGCTACCGGCTAACGCCAGTAGTGTCTGACTCGCTTCCCGGGCATCACATACTAACTCCTGTGCTCGTTCAGCTATAGCCCAGCCACCGACATATGCCTCTAGACATCCTGAGTTAGGGCAGTGGCACTTTCGGCCATTCTTAACAATGGTCATATGTCCAAACTCTCCTGCCGAATTGCTATGGCCTTCTAGCAGCTTGCCGCCGATGATGGCGCCTCCGCCAACGCCGGTACCAATGAAGAGGCACACCAGGTCGTCGACTCGCTGACCTGCTCCATAGAGCCACTCCCCATATGTGGCAGCTCTCACATCGTTAGTAACTGTCGCCGGTATCGATAGGGCGTCTTCAAGCCTTTTCCCTATGGGGACATGCTGCCAGTTAAGATTAGGTGAGAAAAGGACTACACCTGTATCTTTCTCGATTTGTCCGGCAACTCCAATGCCCAAACATTTTGCCGATTTACTTTCTTCGCCAAGGCAGTTACTTATGCAGTCAACTATTGTATCAATCACTCCATCCGGTCCTGTATCAAGCTGGGTGGGGATTCTGTGTGAGACTACAACATATCCAGTTGCATCTACCAGGGATATCTCTATCTTGGTACCGCCCAGGTCTACTGCCAGTGCTAATGGCTCTTCTATTTTTTTACTAATAACTACTCTATCATCTCCTTATATGTACTATGTAAGCATGCTTCGCAATGCAGCAGGTGTACAAATTAAGCCAGTTTCTCAGAATCACAGACAATCCAAGTAGACTATATTATTTGCCTCGGAGTAGATTGTATTTGCACTGCGGCAGGCTGAAATGGGAATGCCAGTTATGCTAATGAGAGTTGGACGATGGATTTTATAAGTTATGAACTCTATAATGGGCGAAGGATTAAGCTCTCAACGTTAGTGGGCAACTTTACTAGTGAGAGTCTGGCGATAGAGGTAGCGGATTGCAGGGGAGGACAAGGCGTCGGCAAAGTACTTATGGAGGTCACATTATGGGGAAAAGTATGAAAATACATGTACAGGTATACCGTAGCCCTTCAATAGACCATGAAGATGGTTCTAATGAAGGAGAGTATAAGGAGTACGAAATACCATACCAGGATCGTATGACGGTAATGAGTGTTTGTGACTATATTCAAAAAAATATAGATAGATCCCTTGCATACTATAAATCATGCCGAATAGGTAAATGCACCGGATGTATCATGGAAGTTAATGGTAAAAACACCTTAGCCTGTACTACCTTAATTAAAGACAATACGAAGATAGGGCCAGCTAGAGGTAAAAAGGTGATAAGAGACCTTTTAGTTGAACACTAGTTTATGACTTACTTCTATTATTACCAATCGTTGTAAGAATGAATTTACGAGGAGGAGTATGATGCTAGGTGAACAAAAGACTCTTGATGTAGATATACTCATAATAGGAAGTGAGGGTGCAGGCTCAAGGGCAGCTATAGAAGGGGCAAGAGCTGGTTTAAAAACACTTATTGCTACTAAAGGCGTATTTACCAAGTGTGGTGCTACTTTAACAGCTGACATGGATATGGACCTTCCCAGCAAAGACGCAAAAGATATATTTAATCTTCCGGGGGATGAAAGAGATACCAAAGAGGCCTTTGCTATGGATATGTTTGAAGAAGGTAAGTATATGAACAATGAGGAGGTTGTATTAGCTCATTGTTCTAATGCAGCGAGCTATATTAAGGAGCTTGCTGATTGGGGAATGAAGATAACAGGGTTAACTCAGAGTCCTGGACACCGCTACCCCAGAGGGCTTGTTTCAACTGGCCGTTCTATGATGGCAGCTTTAAAAAAGGGCACAAAGCAATACGATATTAAATTCGCAGAGCATACTATGATCACAAATTTGCTGACTTCTAAAAGGAAAGTAGTCGGTGCTGTCGGCATTGATATGAGGACAGGGGAGTTTTTAATAGTTAAATCTAAAGCTGTAATACTGGCTACCGGAGGAGCCATGCGGACATATCCAATTACTACTGCACCGGAAGAACTCACCGGTGATGGTATCGTTATGGCATATGAAGCCGGTGCAGAATTAGTTGACATGGAATTCCCCATGTTCCTTCCAGCATGTTTATACTGGCCTGAGAGCATGCTGGGAGTTGATTTCCCGTACATTTTCTCTACTGGAGGTGTTGCTGGTTGGTGGTTGAATAGATTTGGTGAGCGTTTTATGACGAAATGGGACCCGGTGAGGATGGAGATAGGGACGACCAGGGATATAGCCTCGATAGCTCAACATGCGGAAATACTTGCGGGACGTGGAGGTCCACACGGAGGAATCTGGGTGTCGTTTAAACACCAACCTGACGAAATAATGGAGTATTCGGCTTTAAATATGCCCTGGTGGCGTAACTTTGTTTATGGGGATTTCAATTTGGCTGATTTCAAGATGGACCCCAGGAAAGTTGCTTATGAAGTCGGACCGGCATCACATTACTGGAATGGTGGTATTAAGGTAAATGCCAGAGGAGAGACCTGTGTACCCGGGCTATATGCTGCCGGGGAGACACAGGGGGGTACCATGGGAGCAAATCGCCTTTCAGGAAATGCAGTTACAGAATGCCTGGTATTTGGGGCTTTAGCCGGTAAAAACGCCGCCGATTATGTTAAGAATTGTATTCCTGAAGAAATTAATAAAGATGAGGTAGATATGTACTGTGAACGTATCTATAGAATATTAAGGTTGAAAGAGGGCGCAGATACTTACGAAACACGAACGAAAATTCAAGAACTTGCTTTTATACACGCGGGGCCAATCCGAGATGAGTCTGGCCTTACTACCTGTATTAAGCAAATCGCTAGGATAAAAAATGATATATTGCCTAATCAGGCAACTCAAGCTAAAGGAAAAATATATAACCGGGAGTGGATAGCGGCACTGGAAAATAATGCCCTGCTAAAAATTCTAGAAATCGTAGCAAAGGCGTCATTGTTAAGAAAGGAAAGCAGGGGAGCCATGTACCGAAGGGATTATCCTGAAACGGATAATAAAGACTGGCTAAAAAACATTATCGTAACCAGGAAAAATGGTGAAGTTAATCTCAAAGCAAAGGAGGTTGTAACAAAGCTGGTTACCCTGCCGAAACGAGAGAAGATTGAATACATGATTCCTGACTGGAAATTTGAGAAGAGAATATGATTCTTAAAATATGTAAAGTGAAACAATAAACCAGGAGAGTCTCTGGAAGGAGGTTACAGATGGGAAATGCTGCATATATGCGATTTACTATTAATGAATATAAGAGCAGATATGAGCGAGTACAACGTAAATTGGATGAGAAGAATCTAGACGGCTTGTTCATAACGGAAGGAGGTAACTTTACCTACTTTAGTGGAGGTACTCGAGATTTTTCCTATAGTCGTCCACACATACTGTTACTACCACGTAAAGGTGAACCTATAGCCGTAGTTCAGAATTTCCCGAGCTGGAATAGAATACGGGAGATATGGTTTGATGATGTACGGGTCTACGATACAATGCTTGGGCTTCCCTTGGATATGGTGGTAAAGGCAATGCAAGATTGTGGAATGGCTGATGGAACAGTGGGAGCGGAACTTGGATATGAGCAGCGTTTGGGTATCTCAATGCGCGATTATACAACTCTGAGAGAAACACTTTCCGGGGTAGACTTCGTGGATGCAGCAGATGTCTTCTGGGATATTCGTATGATTAAGTCCCCCGAAGAGATAGCCCGGCACCGCAGAGCCTGTTGGATAACCGCCCATGCTTACGAGGTTCTCTTTCCAAGTCTTTATGAGGGGATGAGTGAGAGAGAGATAGTTGATAGATTTCTACGATTGCAGATGGTTATTGGTGGTTATGAACCCTGGGCTTTTATCAATTCTGGAAAGGAAAACTACCAGGGAGATGGTGGAGGTCCTACGAATCGGCGGATTGGTAAAGGTGACCAGGTTTGGGTAGACGGTGGTTGCTCTTACAGGGGCTATAGCTCTGACTTCTGTTGTGCGGGAACAGTAGGTCCACCCAGTACAGAACAGAAACTGATGCAGCAAATGGTAGAAGATATAACCAGAACTATAGTGGCTGCTGTCAAACCAGGGATGAAAGCATGTGACATCGACGCTGTTAATAGCGTTGAATGGAAGAAGAGGGGTTACGATTACGATAAGATAAATTGGGGTGGAGGACGAATTGGACATGGCTTAGGATTCGAGCCTCCTCATATAGCCAGTTATGATAAGACCATTATCCGTCCTGGTATGGTGTTCACAATAGAACCGGGAATTAATACTGAGTATGGCTGTTATCAGGCAGAGATGGATATTACAATCACAGCAGATGGTTGTGAAATACTCAATGAGATGGATCGAAGCCTGCGAACTATACCTTTATAAACAACATATATTGGAGGCTATACTGATATGGTGTGTGAAACTGACATTGATGCAGAGGTTCTGGAGCGGACAATTGGAAGACTAAGAGAGCGAGATATTATACTACCTACTTACGAAGAGATGAGAAATCCTGACAGGATTCCTCAAAAGATAAAAAAAGAACTTGAGGGCATTGGTTTGTGGGAATTGAACTCAAGAAACCTGTTCAGGATTAGCTGGAAGAATGAGCCTACCAGATTCGGAGGTGGTTTTGGCGACGTAAACTACATTACACTACCAAGCGAGCTCTCAGGTGTCTCAGCAAAGATAATAATCCTGTTAGGTAAATACTTTCCTACTGGGTCACATAAAGTTGGTGCAACTTTTGGCCCTCTCGTAGAAAAACTTATCAGAGGGGTATTTGACCCTACTAAGCATAAGGCTTTATGGCCATCAACCGGTAATTATTGTCGTGGCGGTGCATATGATTCATATCTACTATCCTGCCCCAGCATTGCAGTACTTCCAGAAGGAATGTCGGAAGAGCGCTTTGAATGGCTTAGAAAAACCGGAGCAGAGATTTACAAAACTCCTGGGGTAGAGAGTAATGTGAAGGAGGTATTCGATAAAACAGCAGAATTAAAAGAAGAAAATCCGGATGAAATCGTGGTGTTAAATCAATTCAATGAATTTGGTAATCCTATATGGCATTATGCTGTAACCGGACCTGCTATGCAGGAGGTTTATGAGCAAGAGAGGCAGGGGAAACAACGTTTAGCAGCACTGTTTTTAACACAGGGTTCTGCTGGTACCTTAGGCTCAGGAAATTATCTGAGAGAGCATTTTCCAAAAATAAAAATAGGAGCAGGAGAAGCCAGTCAGTGTCCGACTCTTCTATACAATGGTTTCGGCGGGCATAGAATTGAAGGTATCGGAGACAAGCATGTTCCATGGGTTTTCGATGTGAAAAATATTGATATGGTTGTGGATATTGATGACGCAGCTTGCATGAAGCTTATTATGTTATTTAATGAAACTGCCGGTAAGAAGTATTTAGTGAATCAGGGGGTTGATAGCGAACTCGTAGATAAACTTGATTTACTTGGAATCTCATCGGTTGGAAATGTACTGGGAGCTATTAAAATGGCAAAGTATTATGAGATGAACGAGAATGATATTGTACTAACAGTAGCAACAGATTCGATGGAGTTGTATCAATCAAGGTTAAATGAGATGCGGGAAACAAATTCTGACTACTCAGAGATTAACGCAGCTAAAGATTATGAGCGATACTTGATGGGCGTGAGCACGGATCAGATACTTGAACTATCTTACTGGGATAAGAAAAGGCTCCACAATCTTAAATACTTCACCTGGGTCGAACAGCAAGGTAAAACAGTTAAAGAATTGGATGAGCAGTGGTATGACGAAGAGTACTGGAACGAGAAATTCAACTCATATAAGAAGTGGGATACATTAATCATTGAGTTCAA
>CAYVML010000104.1:0-6221 GCA_964452475.1 uncultured Dehalococcoidales bacterium | reverse complement strand
AAGATTATAAGCCTGCTGTATTTTTCGGCGACGGGATACTTCTTCTATTGCATTTTTCATACTTCCTGTAACGATATCTGCGTACATAATGACGTGGCCATTAATATGTCGTGCTGTTCGTCCCATGGTCTGGATAAGTGCCTCTGCGGACCTGAGATATCCTTCTTTATCAGCATCTAATATGGCTACCAAACTCACTTCAGGCAAGTCAAGTCCTTCTCGGAGTAAATTAATACCTACAATCACATCATACCTACCGAGGCGAAGTTCACGTAAAATTTCTATTCTTTCAAGAGTATCAACCTCTGAGTGAATGTAATGTGTTTTTATTCCCGTTTCCCGAAGATAATCGCTTAATTGCTCGGCCATTCTTTTAGTTAAAGTTGTTACAAGGCATCGTTCACCTTTATTTACTCGGGTTTTAATTTGGTGGATGAGATCGTCAATTTGTCCTTTTGATGGTTTAATTTCTATGTCTGGCTCTAACAAACCGGTGGGACGTATCAACTGCTCAACTATCTGATGGCTATGTTCATACTCAAATGGTTTTGGTGTCGCAGAAACATAGATAACCTGATTAATGTGGTTGTTAAACTCTTCGAATGTTAGAGGTCGATTGTCCAGGGCAGATGGTAGCCTAAATCCATAATCAATTAGAGTTTGTTTTCGGGAAAAATCTCCATAATACATCCCTTTTATCTGGGGTAGGGTCATGTGTGATTCGTCGATGAAGAGTAAGTAGTCAGCAGGAAAATAATCAAGTAGTGTCCACGGAGTACTACCAGGAGTACGTCTCTGTAGGTGTCTTGAGTAGTTCTCGACTCCAGTACAATAACCAACTTCTTGAAGCATTTCTATGTCATAATTAGTTCTAGATTCAAGCCTCTGCGCTTCAACTAACTTACCCTGTACTTTTAATCGGTTCAGTCTTTCTTTTAATTCTAGTTTGATATCGTTAATTGCAGCTATTAGTTTCTCATGTGAAGTGACAAAATGTTTTGCGGGATAGATATCAACGCACTCACGATGGGAGATTATTTCACCAGTAACCGGATCTATTTCCACAATTTGTTCAACTTGATCTCCGAAGAATTCAATTCTAAGTGCAATTTCTGTATAGGATGGCTGTATTTCAAGAGTATCACCCCTAACACGGAATTTACCACGAATTATTTCCAGGTCGTTTCTCTCATACTGCATGCTTACTAAATTACGAACCAAATTATCTCTATTATACGTATGTCCTTTATTTATAGTAACAGAAAAGTCATGATATTCTTCAGGTGAGCCCAAACTATAAATACAAGAAACTGAAGCTACTATAACAACATCACGTCGCTCGAAAAGAGATCTAGTAGCAGCGTGGCGTAGCTTGTCTATTTCTTCATTGATATCGGTTTCTTTTTCAATATATATGTCAGTTCTTGGGATATATGCCTCTGGTTGGTAGTAATCATAATAACTAACAAAATACTCTACAGAGTTATGACATAAATACTCTTTGAATTCTGCAGTCAACTGGGCAGCTAATGTTTTGTTGTGACAAATAACTAAAGTTGGACGTTGCACTCGCTGGATAATATTTGCCATAGTAAAGGTCTTCCCACAGCCGGTAACACCCAATAGTGTCTGCTCTTTATATTCATGATGAAGGCCTTCTACAAGTTTATCAACAGCTTTTATTTGGTCATCGACAAGCTGAAAATCAGAGGTTATAGTAAATTGAGGCATCGCATTTCTCCAATTTATGATGCTCCCAGTTGCTGCAACGCCAACTTAATTTTTTCTTCCAAGTCTAATTCTGATGAATTTGGAATAGACGAAATCAACTGAGTGGCTTCCCTGAGCGAATAACCTAAACTGGTTAAAGCAGCTACAGCTTCAGCATTTTCTGGTTCAAATTGGAAAGATGCTTCTCCCCATTCTTTTTGAAGCTTTCCTTTTAATTCAATAATTAATCGGTTAGCTACCTTTTTACCTATACCTGGTACCTGAACAATCAACTCCACATTACCAGCAGTAATGGCCATAACAAGTTGTTCTGGGTCCAATGTTGAGAGCAGAGCGAGTGCTACTTTAGGGCCAATTCCAGAAACAGAGATTAGGTCTCTGAATAATATTAGTTCTTCCCTGGAAGCAAAACCATATATAGCAACATTATCTGTCCTTAAATATAAATGAGTATAAAGAGAAACAGTACTACCAATATCTCCAAACTGATTTGATGTATACCTAGAAATATTTACTTGAAATCCAATACCACCAACTCTAACAATGGCTGAGTTCGCATCATTGTATACCAAAGTCCCATCTAGGCTAGCTATCATTTCAGACTCTTTCGGCCACCCATCGATTAAAACGACTACAGTTAATATGACAAATAGCGGTGGCTAAAGCATCAGCTGCATCATTAGATTCAGGAGGTTCAAGAAGGTCAAGGTGGATTTTGACCATTTCCTTTACCTGTTTTTTATCACTCTGCCCATAGCTGGTTACCTGTTGCTTTATCATAGCTGGAGAGTAATAATAAATAATCAGCCCTTGATTAACCGCCGCTAATACAGCTACAGTTTGTGCAGCACCTATAGCAAATGCTGATTTGGCATTTTTACCTACGAATAGTTGTTCAATAGCTACTTCATCAGGGTTAGATCTTAGAATAACCTCAGTCAGATTTTCATATAAATATTGTAATCTCTTTTCCATACTAATTCGCGGTGATACATGTAGTACACCAGAATCCAGTGCTCTCATTCCTTCGTGTACTTCAACTACACCATAGCCTAAATTAATAGTACCAGGGTCAATTCCAAGAATACGCATCATCTATTAATTTTTGATAGTTCTTCTAGCGTTATCTCAGAAAATACAGCATTACTGAATACATGTTGCACATCATCAAGTTCTTCAAGGTGGTCAATCATATTAATAACCTGAGTAGATTCTTTTTCTCCGAGAAGCATAGTAGTTTTGGGGATTTGTGCTATTTCCGTCGATATCACTTTGTATTTAGCTGGAATTGCTTTTCGTATTTCTTCTAAATCCTGTAGCTGTGTATAAATTTCGACATATTCATCGCTAGTTTTAACATCATCTGCTCCAGCATCTATGGCTAATAAAGCAAGTTCTTCAGAATCTTGGTTATCGTTTTCCACCAAGATTACACCTTTAGTTTCAAATATCCATGAGACACAGCCGCTTTCGCCCATACTTCCACCATGGCGTGTTAGAAGTCGCCTTACATCTTGTATCGTACGATTGCGGTTACTGGTTAATGCTTTTACCAGAATTGCTACTCCGCCAGGTCCATAACCTTCTAATACCACCTCGTTTAATTCGGAAGAATCAATTCCTCCACTGGCGCGCTTTATAGAACGTTCAATATTATCGAGTGGCATATTGTTGTCTCTCGCTCTCTGGATAGCTAAGCGTAGCTGGAAATTGCTCTCCGGATTGGGTCCACCTTGTCGAATTGATACTATGATTTCACGCGCAAGCTTTGTAAATAACTGTCCACGCCTTGTATCTGTTACGCCTTTTTGACGTTTTATCTGAGACCATTTTGAATGTCCTGACATTTGTTACACCTCAAACTTGATTTTACATTGCAAATCATAAAAGGTAAAGCACATTTTTATATGGTCTAAATATAGTGCAAATTAAAAATGCTCACAAAATTTCCAGGGCATAGTATCTCAAATTAAAAAAAGAAATATCAGTGTCAATGGATATTTATGGATAATAAGAGGTCAGAGGTATCTTATAGGATGATATTAAGAAGCCCTCCTGTTAATAGTGCAGCGGAGATCATAATAGACGCAGACTTAAACATATTGGTTATTCCTAACTGGCGAAGCAGAACAATAAACGTAGCTATACATGGAAAAAACATGGAAAGTACAACGCTCCCTATTACCAATTGTTTAATTGAAAGAGCCATTGGTGCCATTACTCCCAGAGCTACGTCCTTGCGGAGAAAGCCAATAACTAAAGCAGATACCGCCTCTTTCGGTAAACCAAGAATACCGGTTACTACTGGTGCAGTTATATTAGCTATGGATTCAAATACACCCAAGCTATAAAGTATATTTACAACTAAAATCGCACCTAGAAAAAATGGTATTGCTTCTACTAAGAAGCCATAAACCCTCATCCATAATTTTTGTAATACAGTAGGCCAAGGTGGTAAACGGTATGGTGGAATTTCAATTAATAGTTCAGGGCTAAAACCATGTACTGTATGGTTTAGTATTACACCCAATACTACCCACACGATAAAAAGCGTTCCATAGACAATGGCTATGTACTGAATTCCATGTGAACCAACTAATCCAATAATCATTGCTTGCAACGCTGCACAGGGTACAGCAATGGAAATCAAAGTAGCAGCAATAAACTGTTCCCTTTTACTTTCTAGAATACGGGTAGCCATTACAGCAGGTACATTGCAGCCAAATCCAAGTAGAGTAGGTATTATGGCATATCCGTGCAGCCCTATACGATGCATCATTGAATCCATAAGTACGGCTAATCTTGGTAAATAACCTATATCCTCAAGTAATCCAAGAACCAGATAGAAGGCTATTATATATGGCAGAACCATAGCAAAAGGAACGTACAATCCACTTGACAATAGCCCAAATGATTCTACAAAGCTTATGTTTCCTTCAATTAATTTCCCAATAATGATATTGTGCACAACACCACTTCCAGCCAGAAGATTACTCAGTTTAAATAAAACATTCATCCAATAAACCTGAAAAAGAGGATCGAATACATAGTTAATTAAGCTTTCCCCTATTAGCCGAATCAATAAAAAACTGATAGACAGAGTAGCCAGCGCAATTATACCGCCAGATATTGGTTTAACACTTGCATCACCTAAACGCTCAAGCCACGTGTGGTGCCGGTGTGTAATGGATTGAACCTGTTCCGTTATTTTGCCAATAGTAGCCCATCGTTCATCACGATTTTGAAAGGAAAGTTCAGGCGAAGTAGACTCAGGAATACTATCTACTAAATTTTTTATACCTTCACCCGTTAATGCGACAGTAGGAATTATTGGCACCCTCAAATGTTCTTTTAACTTATTTATATCTATGCTTATGCCTCGATGCTTAGTGTCATCCCACATATTTAATGCTACTATCACTGGGATATCCTTTTCGAGTAGTTGTAAAGTAAGGTATAGATTGCGTTCCAATTTTGTGGCATCAACGACATTTATTACAATGTCGCCAGTATTAAGAAATTTCAAAGCTATCTCTTCAACCTGTGAGCTTGGCTCTAAAGTGTAGGTACCAGGAACATCAATTACTTCAACTTTCTCATTACCCATTCTCATATATCCTCGAGTATAATTCACCGTAGTACCCGGGTAATTAGAGGCAATGACTCGTACTCCTGTTAATCTTGAAAAAATAACACTTTTGCCAACATTGGGGTTTCCCATTAGAAGGATTTTCATTATTCAATCCAGCTCGATTATAATTCTACTCGCCATTCGGTATCCGATAGCAACTTGTGCTTCATCTATTTGTATTGTTACTGGTCCTCTCATAAACATTGAACTGACTTTGCTTAATCTTTTACCAGGTCGTATTCCCAAAGCATTAAGGCGATTTACCATATGGTGACCACCATCTACTCTCATTACCATGCCACTTTCGCCAGTTTTCATAAAATTTAAAGTTATTTCTTTTTTACTAAACATAACCAACATTCCTTTTACTATTCATTCTGGCTTGTCTTAAATAATCATGATTGAATCACGTATTTAATAGACTATTACTTGTCCTTCCATATCCGATTATTAATAAATATCTTTCCGCTAAAAAGCTAATTTTATATAAAAACCGTATCAAAGTAACCAGCCTTTATATCGTTTATGTATGTGGTAGCTAGTAATTATTCTATAAAAATATCAGCTTCCTATCAGATACACTGATAATATAATGTTCAATTGGACAAGCATCCTTCCGCCGGTTTACTTATTGACACTCAGTATTTCGATCAAGAACTTCTCAATAATCTCATTTCTTTGAAGCACGTCTCCACATAATCTTCAATGTTAGCGCTCTGTTGTTTCGTCATATACATATTCTGTTATACCAATATCATATTGTTAGATTGTACTAACTTATTATAGCAATAATTTACTCGTATACATAATTATTCAGGAATAATGCTCGTATTACTTCAATTTCAGTTATACTCTTAGG
>CAYVML010000103.1:0-6256 GCA_964452475.1 uncultured Dehalococcoidales bacterium | reverse complement strand
ATGATTATGCTACCATGATGGTTAAGACTCACCTGAGCCTCACCCATGACCCAACGCTTAAGGGAGTTCCCAGTGGATGGACACTGCCAATTCGGGATATATTGATTTACTCAGGTGCCAAATTCCTTTGTCCCTGTGCGGGTAGTATCAGCCTGATGCCAGGCACCGGCTCCAATCCTGGATTCAGAAAGGTAGACGTAGATACTGTCACAGGAAAAGTTCAAGGACTGTTCTAGAAATTATGAACTGGGGCCCAAGCTGGTAGAAAACTTTAAGCATAATGGAAGACTTAACTGATTAGAAAGTTTTAAAAAATGAAGGTTTTGGGCATAGAAAGTTCCTGTGATGAAACTGCTGCTGCAGTTGTTGAGGATGGCAGGACTATCCTGTCAAACATTGTCGCCTCTCAGATAGATATTCATGCTCGCTATGGTGGTGTGGTGCCTGAGGTTGCTTCAAGGCAGCATATTCTGGCTATTATACCTGTGGTAGATAGCGCACTGAATGGAGCAAAACTAAAATGGCGAGATATTGATGGGATTGCCGTTACATATGGTCCTGGCCTGGCTGGCTCGTTACTGGTTGGGGTTAATACTGCTAAAGCTTTAGCGTTGGCCAGGCAAATAGCTGTAATCGGAGTTAACCATTTGGAGGCCCACATCTATGCAAACTGGCTGATCTATCCTCCTGTATCGTCAGTGGAGGACCACGATATTTTCCCCTGCCTCTGCCTCATTGTTTCTGGAGGACACAGCGACCTGGTGTTGATGAAGGTGCACGGACAATTTGAGAGGCTGGGCAGGACGCGCGATGATGCTGCAGGGGAGGCATTCGATAAGGCAGCCAGGATTCTGGGATTGGGATATCCTGGAGGACCCGCTATTGAAAAGTCAGCCAGTACTGGAACGCCATCATATGTATTGCCTCGTGCCTGGCTCAGGGATAATTATGATTTCAGCTTCAGTGGGTTGAAAACCGCTCTTTGGCATTTGGTACAACGGGAGAAAATAGCACCGGGAAACCACAAAGTGGCTGATGTGGCTGCCAGTTTTCAAGATGCGATAGTGGATGTTCTGGTTAATAAAACAATCAAGGCAGCCAGGGAGTTGGGAGTACGACAGATACTGCTCAGCGGTGGAGTATCTGCTAACAGTGCCCTGCGAAATAGTATTATCAAATCTTCATCAATACCTGTACGGGTACCACCTGCCCGATTTTGTACCGATAATGCGGCGATGGTTGCTGCCTGTGGCTATTACCACTTTTTGGATGGTGAGGTGAGTGGCTATAACCTCGATGTAGTACCAGGACTCAGTTTTGCTGACAGCGAGGTCTGAAAGTTTTTATAAAGGCTCAGCATTGTCAAATCGGTACTAATTTGGTATAGATGTTCTCTATTTATTTTTTCAAAAGGAATATATAAATTTATGCAAAAAAACCATTGATAAAAGAAAATTATAGAAGTAGCATCATGTCAAGGCCTGCTACTTATGATGAGTAATTATTAAAATAATAGTCACTTTCTATATAAGCGAAGTGGCTTGGTATATAAGGAGATTACTCAATATTAGATAGAAGGTAGCAGTGAATTCGTAGGATTATATACGTATAGTCAAGAACCCCACTGCCAAGAAACTGGCGATTGATATTATTGGACCAAAGAGGGTAGTCTTTGCCAGCGATAATCCAGCTGGTGATCCTATTTCGGAGCTGGCAAAGATAAGAATGCTTGAGTTGGAAGCGGAAGTGGAAGAGAGAGTTTTATGGAAAAATATAGCAGAAATACTGGGTCTGAACATTTCTAGAACTGGAAAAGGATGGCTTTAATGGTATTCGATGCAAATGTATTTATAGGAGAGTCACTCTATGGAAATTCGTTTAGCATAGATGACCTGAAGGCTGTGATGAAAACAGCAGGAGTTACAGGTGCAATTATAAGACCATTAAAGCCACCTGATCTCGATTTTGACAGTGCTAACAGAGAAATTGCTGCTTTACAGGAAAATGATGACAACCTGATAGGATTTGCAAGGGTAAATCCTCTCCGTAATGAGGCTGTCGAACATGCTAGGAAGGCTATCAGAGAGTATGGTCTTAAAGGCATTCATCTCCATCCATGGGAAGAAAA
The DNA here is from genome assembly GCA_964452475.1 of uncultured Dehalococcoidales bacterium. Lineage (GTDB taxonomy): Bacteria > Chloroflexota > Dehalococcoidia > GIF9 > AB-539-J10 > JAUUZT01. The sequence goes on along the minus strand of CAYVML010000103.1, from coordinate 4,128 downwards.
CTTCCGCATAAATTCATATATAGTGGATAAGATTGTGGAGGTCGCTGAGGAAGAGGATGTGCCACTATATATTTCTGCAGGCTATCCAATGGTTTCTCACCCATTACAGGTGCAGGAATTGTTGATAAGGCACCCGGGAGTTACAGCTATAGTTACCCATGGCGGGCAGCAGGACATGAGTGGATTGAGTTTCGATGATGCGTTGATTGTTGCTGAGGAAACAGAGAATGTTGTTTTTGATGTCTCAGGTGTATATCGTAGAGATTTCATTGAACTGCTGGTAGAAAAGGCAGGTGCAGAGCGTGTCATTTTGGGTAGTTGTACACCATACATGAATATGAGATTTGAGATAATAAGGATTGTATCAACACACCTGTCAAAAGAAATAAAAGAACTAATCCTTCATAAGAATATAGAGGGAATAATGAAAAAACATCAGAAATAAATAAAATATCCGTAATTTGGAACGTAATGTTTTACCTTTTCCATAAGGTATTAATATGAGCGGGTGGTTGTTAACCGAAATATTATTAGCTTAATTGGCAAGCTTTGGTTACTCAATTGAGCAGCGGACACTGTAAACATTTAGACTCATGGCAGTAGTTCTTGTATAAATGAATCAATCCCTGCTGCTGACACGCGTTTAATACAAAATCATCTTTCAAGCCGAGTTGTGCCCGCATGTGGCGCGTTATTGTATTGCTGGCCATCTGGTGGTGTCGCAAATAGAGAGTGAGCGCCTTTTCTTTAATAGATAATTTACCAAATGTTTCGCCCCAGGCGAAGGTGAAGGGCAATATGACATTGACTTCGATTTGTGCTGCTTTGCATAATCCCAGCAGGTTGGCTTTAAAGGCTTGCGGGTTTAAAGCAGTGCCTTTTTGTCGCTGTAAGAAATGCCCATCTGCAGATACCAGTAATCCTTCTTGAATTGAAGGGTGGCCTGGGGATGGTACCGCCTTGTATACCAGTTGTAACATTCCTTTCAGTAGCCCGACTTTATAATAGTGCTGGATGATATAACCCATTGCCAGGATGCGACGTATTGGAGAGTTATGTGGATATATGTGCACTAATTGCCAATCATCCTCGGACATGATGCTGTGTTCTTTGCCAATAGTTTTCCATAGTGTTCTAAGTCTATTCATTCTATTTTTATCAGCTAAAGCGATTGTTTTATGCTTAGAAGGTAGCAGTCCTGATTTTCCTAATAGATAGGCCTGTTTGGAATCTACGCTTTCACAGGGTTCCAATTTTTCCAGGAAATTTAGGGGCGCAATTTGCGCCAGTTTTTCGAATGGACTCATGTTTTGTGAATAACCCAGGGCTCTCATAATTCCCTGGTATAAAACCTGGTTGGCCTTTTCCTTTTGCATAAGTGATTGAAAAAGCATTACCTTCTGCCTGAATCTTTGTTCACCAGATAGCTTTAGCACACTAGATATGAAATGTCTTGTTCTTTGTTGAATAATCTGGTGGCAGGGTAGCTGGTAGTATTGCATGAGGTAGGGTTGAAGGTACAATTCACGGGGTAAGCAAAGCAAGCGAATCGATTTGCCGTTCTGTGTGCGGGTTACCATGTTTGGGTGCTGCTGTGCCACGATATGCAATATCACGTTGTTATATTTGCTATTGTGATTGTGCCCGTGTTGGTACCAGTCTCGTGCGTAAACATGGACCTCAATATCTCCCCTGAGCAGTCGGCATTTGTCGTTGAGGATAAGGGCTCCTTGAAAATCTGGCCCATCGTTGCACTCTCTCTTTCCCAGGTAAACAATTTTTATATGTTCTCCCTGCTCGGTGAACAGTTGTTTACCAAGTAGTTGCCTTACCACTAGTATCAATTGTTCCTCAGTGACAAATATCCGTTTACGTGTATTCATTGGTAAAAAAAATTAATTTTTATGGCATCTTATTCCGGCTTTTTTACCTGGTACTCGAAGCTATTGTGTTCAGCAATGAGGCTCAGCAATGTTACTGAAGTACCACGCGGCTGATACATACCCGTTTCCCATTCGCTGATTGTTTGCTGTCGTGTACCTAATTGCTCAGCCATCATCGTTTGTGTTAATCCCAGATGACGTCTAAGAGTACGGATGCTTTCCTTGTTCCATATTTGTTTATTTTTATACTTCATTAAATTACATTATATACGTTTTAGTGTAGAAATCAAGCATGCGATATTAAATTCTCGGAATACAATTTTTGAAATCGTTTAATTGTCCCATGCAGTAGAGGCTTTCTTGCAAATATTATTCTTTATGGTATAATAATTAGCAGTCTCAATGGTAGACTGCTAGCAATTAAAGGTCTTTAGTGCTAGTGATAAGATATAAGAAAGGAGGAAGCATGGTAGACAAAATTACGCCGCTGGGAGAGAGGGTAGTGATTAAACCTTTGCCCAGAGAAGAGATAAGCAAAGGTGGGATTGTTTTACCAGACACGGCCAAGGAGAAACCTCAAGAAGGAGAAATCATCGCCGCTGGACCTGGTAAACTTTCGGAAGATGGCAAAAGAATAGCCATGGAGGTAAAGGTGGGGGATAAAGTGGTCTATTCTAAATATGCCGGTACCGAGTTTAAGCTGGGCGATGAAGAAGTGGTTATTTTACGAGAAAGCGATATTCTGGCTAAGAGAAGTTAATTTTAGGAGGAAAGTGAATGGCAAAACAAATTCTTTTCGGTGAAGAAGCAAGAAAATCATTAAAAAGGGGTGTTGACACTCTAGCTGAGGCTATCAGTGTGACATTAGGGCCACGTGGAAGGCCTGTGGCTCTGGATAAAAAATGGGGAGCTCCATCGGTTATAAACGATGGAGTCTCAATTGCCAAGGAAATCGAGCTACCTGATCCATTTGAGAACATGGGAGTACAGTTGGTAAAGGAAGCTGCTTCCAAGACTAATGACCAGTGTGGCGATGGTACCAGCACGTCTGTTATCCTGGCAAAGAGCATTATTACTGAGGGTTTTAAAAATATAGCCGCTGGTGCCGACTCACAAGCCTTGAAACGCGGTGTTGAAAAGGGAGTGGCAGCACTGGTAGATAGTCTCAAGGGAATGTCTATACCAGTAAAGGGAAGAGAGCAGGTAGCTCAGGTAGCTTCTATATCGGCAGTTGATACTGAAATTGGCAACCTGATTGCTGATGTCATGGAAAAGGTAGGTAAGGATGGCGTTATTACCGTTGAGGAAGGCAAGGGCCTGGAATTTGAAACTGAGTTTGTGGAAGGCATGAAGTTCGACCGTGGTTACATCAGTCCCTATTTCATAACCAATGCTGAACAGATGAAAGCAGAGCTGGATGACCCATATATACTCGTTACTGATAAGAAAATAACTGCCCTGGCTGATATCCTACCGACATTAGAAAAATTAGTACAGACTACCAAAAACGTGGTTATTATCGCTGAGGATATAGAAGGTGAACCTCTGGCAACCCTGGTGGTCAACAAATTACGAGGTACTCTGAGCCCTCTGGCGATAAAGGCTCCCGGTTTTGGTGATCGAAGAAAGGCAATGCTTCAGGATATAGCTGCACTTACTGGTGCTACTGTTATATCAGAGGAGACTGGTAGGAAGCTGGACTCAGTAACTGTAGAAGACCTTGGTCGAGCTAGGAGAGTGGTTTCGGATAAAGACAATACCACTATCGTCGAAGGAAAGGGCTCGAGTGAGGCGATAGAGGCTCGAATCAAGCAGATTAGGGCACAGATTGAAACTACCACTTCTGACTATGATAAAGAGAAACTTCAGGAGAGATTGGCAAAGCTGGCTGGTGGTGTTGCTGTGGTAAAGGTTGGTGCCGGTACGGAAGTCGAGCTGAAGGAAAAGAAACATCGTGTGGAAGATGCTTTGTCAGCCACCAGAGCTGCTGTGGAGGAAGGTATCTTACCAGGTGGTGGAATTGCATTGCTTAATTCTATTCCAGCTCTTGATAAGCTCGGTGTTAGTGGAGAAGAAGCTATCGGTGTCGCCATATTGAAAAAGGCCCTTGAAGGCCCTATACGCTGCATAGCTGCCAATAGTGGCAGAGAAGGCTCTGTTATAGTGAACAAGATTATGGAGAGCACTCCTGGTATTGGCTATGACGCGGCTTTGGATGAACTGGACGTAGATATGGTGAAGCGAG
>CAYVML010000102.1:0-6264 GCA_964452475.1 uncultured Dehalococcoidales bacterium | reverse complement strand
CGGAATCACAAAATGGGATAATTTGGGAAAGGAAAGAATAAAGATTTCGGAAAATAAGAAGCAGGTGTCTGAACTCCTCTTGAGAGTCTTCATCCAATTCAATAAAACGCCCAACTGCCGGGTCAAGATATGAGTTCATCAGGGCATGGTCACTGGAGCCCTGAGAGGCCTCCGCTTTGAAAAAGACCTTACAGAAATTTTCTACTTCCTCTTTATAGTAAACATGCTGCTCGTCCATTTGGGCCTGAAGTTCGTATAGCTGGTGGTAGTCAGCTTGCTCGCCGATAGAGGGTTGCTCATAATATGGTTTAAATGACTCGTTGATTTCATCCGGGTCATTGGCGAAATCAAGCACGAAGGTATCTTCCTTGCCAGGTGCCACTCGGTCTAGTCGCGATAACGTCTGGACTGCTTGAACGCCCGATAGTCTTTTATCAACATACATCGTGTGCAAGAGAGGCTGGTCGAAACCAGTCTGATATTTCTCGGCAACCAGTAAAATCTGGTACTCGTAAGAAGCGAATTTATCTGGTAATTCCTTTTCCCTGATGCCTTTGTTCATCTCCACTTCGGTATAAGTTTTGTCTTTGATATCAGGGTCGATAACCGTGCCGGAAAAAGCGATGAGGGTCTTGATATCCGAATAGCCTTTTTCAGCAATATATTTATCGAAAGCATGCTTATAACGAACAGCGTGCAACCGTGATCTTGTTACCACCATCGCCTTGGCTTTGCCACCAATCTTATGGCGGGTGAATGTACGGAAATGCTCAACCATGACCTCGGTCTTTTGAGCTATATTATGCGGATGCAGAGACATGAAGCGGGCGAGTGCCCTTGCTGCTTTTTTCTTATCCACATCCGGGTCATCCGCGATTGATTTTATCAGCCGGTAATACGTTTTATAAGTTGTATAGTGTTGCAGCACATCCAGAATAAATCCTTCCTCGATGGCCTGCCGCATGCTGTAAAGATGAAATGGAATTGGCTTGCCATCTACACCAGGGGTTCCAAAGACTTCCATTGTCTTATATTTAGGAGTAGCGGTGAAAGCAAAAAAGCTGATGTTTGGCTGCTTGCCTCTCTTGGCCATTGTTCTAAGGATCTCTTCTTGGTAATCGGGTAGTCCCTGAGCTTCGGCTTCTTCCTTTGCCTGCTTCTGGATGCTTTCGGCTGACAATATACCTTTGAGATCAGCAGCACTCTCTCCAGTTTGTGAGCTATGAGCTTCATCAACAATCACAGCGTATTTACGGCCAGGTAGGTCACCGACTTTCTCAGTGACAAATGGAAATTTCTGAAGTGTGGTTATTATTATTAGAGTACCAGCTACAAGGGATTGGGCAAGTTGGGCGGAATCCACATCTATCTTTTGCACCACTCCCTGTTTGTGTTCAAATTGATAGATTTTAGCCTGTAACTGCTGGTCTAAAACAAGCCTGTCCGTGATGACAACCACAGAATCAAAGACTTTTTCATCACGGTCGTTGTGCAGACTGGCAAGACGGTATGCCAGCCAGCCGATTGAGTTACTCTTACCGCTACCAGCCGAATGTTGTATTAGATAATTCGTACCTGCCCCAACAACTTTTGCATCTGCTTCAAGTTTCCTAACCACATCAAGCTGATGATACCTTGGAAATATCATTTTTTCTTTATGAACTATCTTTCCGCCAGCCTTTCTATCGGTGACTTCAATATGGAGGAAACGAGCTAAAACATCGAGAAAACTATCAAACTGCCAGATTCGCTCCCAGAGATATGCGGTTTTATAGCCGTCTGGGTTTTCCGGATTGCCGGCGCCAGTGCCATTCCCTTTGTTAAAGGGCAGGAAATAGGTGGATCTACCCTTTAGACGCGTTGTCATGTAAACAAGGTCTGGATCTACGGCAAAATGCACCAGCGTTCGCTTTTTGAACTCAAAGATTTTTTCACGGGGGTCACGGTCATGCATATATTGGTATCTGGCATTATCTACATTCTGCCCACTCATAGGATTTTTAAGTTCAGCGGTGGCAATAGGAATTCCATTCAAGCTTAGCAGCAAATCAATTGACTGTTCTCCAGTAGTACTGTAGTGTACTTGACGAGCAACAGTGAGACGGTTGGCATCATAAGCTTTCTTAAGATCAGGATTCATGCCAGAGGCTGGAGCGAAATAGGCTACTCGGAAGAGTTTGCCATAGCACTTAAATCCATGCCGAACAACATTCAGACTACCTTGCGAATCCATAGTCTTGCACAGATCATCCAATAAGACATTTTTTGCATTAGCTTTGACAGAATTTTCAAGGTATTGCCACTCTTTAGGCTGTGTTTCTTGGATAAATGGAATGAGAACAGTAGCATCAAGACAACGCTCACGGTCGAAATTAGCCGGGTACGCTTTACTGTAACCCCCGTCTATGAGCAGAGATTGTTCTATTGCTTCTTCAAATGCTTTCTCTTTATAGTATTGGCTCAAGTTAACTTACCTCGTAGCTTTTTACAATCATGGGTTTGGCTTTTTCAAGATCTTCTGAATTACGCAAACGCAATTCGAGATCACCAGTGCCAAAATGACCTATATTACGGACATCTCTGGCAAAATCATTCCCAAGAGAAATTAAGTCAACGCTATCTGGATCAAGTTTTAGATATACCAGTATTGAGCTGCTTTGAGGGTGTACTTCCACGCAAGCAAAATTCTTGATACGTTTGTAGGCGAAATAATTTTTACAGGTCTTTTCCTGCACATCGTCTCCGAGGGCGAGCATGAAGGAACGCAAGCTTTCATATCTATCTTTTTGTTCTTGAGAAGCTTTTTCCAGGTAGCCACTGACAGTCTGATATTTATTCTTCACTTTCTTACTTGCTTCAGGAATGTGGCTTTCTTTAGAGTTACTGGGAGTTGTAACATTAACTAGCTCTAGTAACAGGAAACCATCACCGTATTTGCGATAACGTATTAGTTCGATGTTACGAGGAATCTGTTGGACAGCGTGTTCGTCATATCTATTGAAATCGCCAGCTATACAAATGAGCCTGGGACTGGTCCATTCTATCTGTTCTGCATGCTGTTTACCGAATTTTTCTAATACCAACAATCGAAAATCCGATTTATGATCAAGTAGCCAATCAAGGTAATAGAGGCCTTGATTTATAACATTTTCATTTGAGGAGCGCTTATACTCAATGATAACCGGGCATCCGTTTTCATCAATGCCCAGTGTATCGATACGGCCTCGCTGGCGAAGCCCTGTGGGATGCTCAGTTGCAAGGAAACGCACTCCAAGAAAGGCTTCTAGATTGTTTTCTATCAACGTCTGCAGTGATTTTTCAAGCTCAACAGACGAGCCAGATAATTCGCTGACTTTCCTCCCTTGGATATTAAAAAGCTTTATATCACTCATGTTGCCTCCTTACGCACATCTATCTTGCCAGTGACTGCAGCGGTGATTAGGGCAGATCGGTGCTCTTGGAGTTTCTCAATTGCCTCGTTGACCTTGCCTATTAGGCTATCAATTCTGGCAGTTTCTTGGTCAAGAAAATCAATGATGGCTTGTTGATCTGTTAGAGGAGGGATGGGTATCTTAATGTTCTTAAGAGTGTCGGTATAGACAACGTCAATAGTAGTCGCGTTGCTATAATATTGGAGTTGCGCATAGAAAAGTGCGCTATCTTGGATTATGATTTTAAGGTAACTAGATAGAGCCTTTTTTATATCAGGCTGGATACGCATCAAGCATGGATGCAATATTCCAAGAGGTGCTTGTTGCGGAACAATTGCGCAACGGCCAATCGTACCACGTGTTGTAATAAGAATATCTCCGGAATAAACCGTAAAAGAAGAAAGCTCTAAGTACTTCGCTTGAGTGATATAATTTTCTCCTGCGTCAAAGTCCTGATCTACCACATTTCTTTGATTATAAATCTTAACATCACTTCCGCTCATCTCGGAAGTTAATAGCTGGCTACCAAATGGGCCAGATTTTATAGCGCCTGGGCCATTGGTTGCTACATATTTCAGCCTCTTAATCTCCCAGTGTGCCGGTATCTCACCAAGCCATTCCACCCTACTATCTTTCATGGGTGCATCAGGGTTGAGCCCTTTAGTTACAGCATTAGTTATTATGGCAGTACGCTGCTCGAGTAGTAGCTCGATTAGTTTTTGTTTCTTAGCAATCAATGCATCAATACTGGCAGTTTCCCGGTCAAGGAAATCGGCAATTGTTTGTTGTTCTGATTCAGGAGGAACAACGAAGGGTAAATTACCTACGAAATTCCAATTGGCACGAGGCATCTTTACTCCGTATGTGGAAGAATCGATTATATTGACTATACTCTGCGAGAGCATATAGTAGAAAAGATAACGTGCATAATACTTCCGTGAACGCAGTACCATGAGCTCAGATGTACATATGCCGTAATGTTGAGCATGAACGGTCTTAGCAAGATAAGGCCTTAGTTTTCCGAATAATACATCATCTTTACGAAAACTGTTCGAAGCGCCTTCTATTTCTGGTGTAAAATCAGTTTCAATTATCCTTCCTGTCCAAGACTCAACATTTTCCAATCCAAGGTATGGTTTATCTGGATCCCCATTTTCAACCTTGTCATTAATTAAATTGACGTTATATTTCAGCCTATTAATGTCCCAATGCATTGGGACTTCAGCCAACCATTCAACACCCGGTTTCTTATATTCGGGATATGGCTCGTATTTACGTTCGGTGTGCCCCGGAATGACCATACTTATTCATTTCCCTCGTTATTCATCATGTGTTCCATTATAAAGTTAAAGTCGTTTTATAGTGTCCTGTCTCGCCAGAGTCATCTTCCCAAGAGGCCTCAAATTCAAATGGTGGAGAACATTGCAGAGTAAGTGCCAATAATTGTGTGGCCTGAGAATGCGGCCCAATATGGCTTACCTTACCATCCCCATTGACAGCAGCTTGGTGCTCGTCAAATGGTTCACCATCCATCTTAAGTTCAACATTTCGGGCCTCACAATCACCAGTATTTTCAATGACTAGCCGGTAATTACGCTGCCCATGATCTACAATCGCAGCCTGTAACCGAGCTTTGGAAGTTGCCTTTCTTCGCTCATATTCTTTGGCCTCTTCAATCTTTACTAGACGTCCCTGAAGATCAGCATTTTCTTTCCCCAAGCGATGAGTCTTAATCCCAAAGTATATAGCCACGGCAATTGCTACAACTGAAATCGCCAGAGATATATACTCTGTCATCCCGCCACCTCGTTTATCATTCGTACAATGTCCCCCTCAATTTCCTTAATGTCCGCTTCTATTTTCTCTAATGGTCGAGGTGGTACATATTTGTAGAAATAACGAGTCAGCGGTATTTCATAGCCTATTTTCGTCTTACTCTCGTCGATCCATGCATCCTGCACATGAGGCAGAACTTCTCGCTTGAAATACTCTTGGATATCCTCTTTCAGTGGAACGTTCTCATAGTCACGTAACTCAGTGTCTGGCTCTGGTTTACCTTTGGCATCGACACAAATATCGGCAGTTTCGTCACGCTCGGACAATGCGTTAATAATGGCTTTCTTTAGTGGAGCAGCTGGCTTAATTCCCTGTTTATTACAAGCAGTCATAAGCTCAGTTTCAAAGGCATCACGATTCTTGAAAACCTTAGAGGCATCCATGCCTTTCAGTGTTTGGAGAATAGCCTCCTGAAGTTTTTCTCCTCTTTCTATCTCAGCCTGGCCAGCCTCTCCTTTCTTTCTGGACTTAGCTAGATTCTGGAAAGCCGAGGCTTCTCGTAGAGCTTCAATACGCTCTGGTAGAATCTGGAAGCTAAGCTTTAAAGGACGATCTACGGTTATCTTACGATATCCGAAATCCTCATTATCAAATATTTTAGTATGTGCGTTTTCCTTAAACTCTCCGTAGATATTGGTTATATCTTGTATCTGATTCTCGCTAATTTCATTACGCTTCTGTCCAAGGCTCCGCCGCATCTTCTGATAATAATCTACCGCATTGATAAGCTGGACTTTGCCTTTCCTCTCCGGAGCTTTCTTGTTGGTAACCAGCCAGATGTAAGTAAAAATTCCTGTATTATAGAAAAGTTGATCTGGGAGAGCGATGATAGCCTCTAACCAGTCATTTTCAATAATCCACTTGCGTATATTACTCTCTCCAGAGCCAGCATCGCCCGTAAAAAGCGGCGAGCCATTAAAGACAATACCAATACGGCTGCCATCTGGCTTCATTTTGGATATCATGTGTTGCAGAAAGAGAAATGATCCGTCATTAA
>CAYVML010000101.1:0-6365 GCA_964452475.1 uncultured Dehalococcoidales bacterium | reverse complement strand
ATTTCATGGACATGCTTTTCAAAATAAGGACGTTGCTCCTGGTCAACGCTGCATATTAGTAATCCCGTTGGTTGATATTCAACGTCATATCCGATTTCCTGTGACAGTGATTTGTATAACCTGGCACTTTCCCTTACTGGGTCAAGCAATGGTGAATCAGGTAGAAAAAGAGCAACAGGAACTCCACCCTGGTTGGACCCTGAGGCTCCAAAACATAATCCTTCCCTTTTTTCTATTACAGTTACCTTTGCTCCCTTTTTTGCCAGATGGTAGGCTACAGAGCACCCGATGACTCCTCCTCCAATAACCACTACATCTGCTACTTTGTTCAACTTTCATTTCTCTGTTCTTTGGCCAGAGCCTCCAGTTTTATTGGTTTTGTAGGAGGGCGCCTGCTTAGTGGCAGAACCTGATTTATCTCCCTGTTTGTCTCTTGCGCCAGGATTCTTTTTATTAAAGGCTCACAGGATCTTCCCTGGCATAAACCCATCCCGGCACCTGTTAATCTCTTGACTTCATCGACTGTCGTGAGATCGAATTGCCGGATAGCATCCCTTATCTCCTGCTCGGTAACCTCTTCACACCTGCAAATAATATTGTCCACTTTCCCGCTGCTCCCTTCTTATTGTTATTGAAAGTTATTAGCATTACAGTACCTAATATGTGCCTTCTCTGTAAAGAAAAACAACAGTTTCAAAGATGTATATTTATGATATATTAGAAGCATAAATATACATAAAAACATCATTTTAAGGAGGTACAGATGAATACTGCAGCGTTGCGCAAATTGAGTTATGGACTCTATGTAATTTGCTCGAGAAAAGGAGATGCGCTTAATGGCCAGATTGCTAATAGCGTTATGCAGTTGGCTTCCGAACCGCCGGTTATTTCCGTTTGTATTAACAAGCATAATCTTACCCACGAATTTATCAGTGAGAGCAAAGTCTTTTCTGCTTCTATCCTCTGCCAGGATACACCAATGACGTTCATTGGGCGCTTCGGTTTCAGGACGGGTAGAAACCTGGATAAACTGACGGGAGTAGATTATATAACTGGCAGTACGTTGGCTCCCGTTGTTACTGAAAATGCAGTGGCATACCTAGAGGTTCGAGTAACCAGTGAAGTGGATATAAGAACGCATACCCTTTTCATTGGAGAGCTTGTTGATGCCGATATTATTAACCAGAAACCAGTTATGAGCTATGATTATTATCATGAGGTGAAGCGAGGTAAAACACCGGTAAATGCACCAAACTATATAAAGAACTAGAATGAACTAGAAGAAGGGTATGGTTATAAAATGGACAAGTACGAATGCACTGTTTGTGGTTACATATATGACCCTGCGGAGGGAGATCCAGATAATGGCATAGTACCTGACACTTCTTTTGAAGAATTAACTGACGATTGGGTTTGTCCGGTATGTGGTGCGCCCAAGGATAGTTTTCAAAGGGTAGAGTAGTATATGGCAGGCTGAAAATATAAGCTGTTAGTGAGGATATGCTCTTAGTCTCGGCTGATATTTTAAGAACTTAAATAATCAAAGGAGGTTATATATGTCCAGTAAAAAGAGCTTTACAACTGAAGAGGCAAGGGAGATAGGTGAAAAGTTAGGTATTGATTGGAGCAGCTTTGATGTCGAACAGTATCGGATAGGGCTTGATGTAGAACTTGAACATGGCACAATAGACCCACATACGAATGTGACCGACGACGACCCGATAATGACCGGCAAAATAGCACTGGCTCACCTGAATGAGATATGTGATTACTATACCAGGCTTACTGAGATGGAAGAGGAAGCTGAAGGGAAGTAGCTACTGCTGCCCCGTATGCTGTAGAAGCCCAGTTTAAAAGTAGTTTATTTAAGATAAATGAGATGAGGAACTATATCAGAAGACTACGCTTGCAGCACGGCGGGATGTCACAACAGGAACTGGCCAGTCTCGTCGGCTGTAAACGGCAGACCATTATTGCCCTTGAGCAGGGCGAATATATGCCTTCTGTTGAGCTGGCTTTTAGAATTAGCAGGGCTTTCAAGGTAGCGCTGGAAGAGGTATTTCAATATGAGGAACAGCATATATCCACTGGCCCGGAAGGTCGTAAGAGGAAGATTGGCCTGGCTCTGAGTGGTGGTGCTGCCAGGGGACTGGCTCACATTGGAGTACTGGCAGTCCTTGAGAAGGAAGGTATTCATATTGACATGGTTGCAGGAACAAGCATGGGAGCCCTGATAGGTGCCGCGTATGCACAGGGGAGGAATACGGATGAGTTGAAAAAACTGGCGTGCTACTGGGGTACACGAAGACTCTTACTTTTTAGTGATGTAACCCTATCGAGAGCTGGTTTGATTCGCGGGCGGAAAATTGAAAACATGTTGCTGGAAATTGTGGGGGATGTAGAATTCAAGGACCTTCATATACCTTTTGCCTGTGTAGCAACTAATATAGATAGTGGGGAGAAGGTCGTTATCAGGCATGGCATGGTGAGGAAAGGGGTAAGGGCAAGTATCTCTATTCCGGTACTGCTCAAGGCAGTGAGAGATGAGGGAAGCTACCTGGTTGACGGCGGGTTGTTAGACCAGGTGCCAGTAGATGTACTGCAGGAGATGGGGGCGGATTTCATTATAGCGGTGAATGTGATATCGAATGCTCAGCTACTACATCATGAGTACAGCACTGATAATGGACATAGGAGGATGAAGCAGCCCAGCATGCTTCAGGTGATGATGAGGACGATGCAAATTGTTAACCTTCGTGGGCTGGATGCCGAACTGACAGACGCCGATGTAACTATCGAGCCTGAGCTTGAACATATTGGCTGGGGTGATTTCCATCGTGTTTCAGAGTGTGTTCTACAGGGGGAACTGGCTGCCTCTGATGCCATCACCGAAATAAAACGAAGACTTGCTTGAACAAAGAATATTTGCCTGCCTCAGGCATAACTCATTATAGCCCTGGTGCTGTTGCCGCTGATTCGCTTACTCAGCTTGCTTGAGTAGCCAGTGCGAGTGACAATAATCTTTCTCACCAGGAAGATCTTATCATCTGGTTGGGGAGCCAGAGCAATATCTGGGGAAACAGAATGCATATACCAAGGCCTACCATTATCAGTACGACAAAGGGAATTACCCCGCGGATTATGTCCATAGTGGTTATTCCCAGTTCAGGTTGAGCGGTGCCTTTACAGACGAATATTGCCGAAGCAAAGGGAGGTGTCATAAAGGCCATTTGGAGGTTAATACATATCATGAGGGTGAACCATAGTGGGTCGAAACCTAAGGAGGGAGTGAGGGGTACGACTATAGGGGTAATTATCATGACTATCGCTATCCAATCAATGAACATTCCCAGTATGAAAATAGTGAGCATTATGGCGCTGAAGGCTCCCCAGCGACCCATAGGGATAGCGAGAATAATGTCTTCTATCACCTGGCCACATCCCAGCCACATGAATACGCCGACTATGGAATAAGCACAGCATGTTATCAACATCACAAAGCCGGTTATTCTAAGTGTCTCCCGCATGGTATATATCAATAGTTGCCAGCTGAACTTTCGATAGACGATGGCTAATATGACTGAGGTTGCAGCTCCAACGCCTGCTGCCTCGTATACGGTGGCAATACCAAAGAATATACTTCCCAGGACTGATAGTATAAGTGCCAGCGGAGGGACAAGCGAGCTGAATAGGGCAATAGTTTTCTTTCTAAGAGAGACATACCTCTCTTCTACTGGAGCTGCCGGGGCTATTTTAGGATTTAACAGGGATCGAATTATTATATAGCTACAATACAGAGCGGAGAGCAACAGTCCGGGAAAGATAGCTCCCATGAATAATCTGCCTACGGATATTGCAACTGCAGGACCAAGAACGACCAGCATAATGCTGGGTGGAATCAGGATGCCCAATGTGCCACCAGCACAGATTGAGCCGCACGCCAGGTCTTTTGCATAACCTCTTCTAAGCATTGGCTCAAGAGCTACCACTGTTAGCATACTAACTGAAGCCTGTACTACTCCCAGACAGGCAGCTACGAGAGTACCAAGCAGCACAGTGCCCAGTGCCAGTCCGCCCTTCAACCCACCCAGCCACATATGCAGAGCACCATATAATCTGTCTGCTATCCCGGAATGAGCCAGTATAATCCCCATGAAAGTGAACAGAGGGATAGCCAGCATATTGTAATTCAGTAGCATAGAACGTATACGCATGTATGCCACATCGATTACACAGGGTCCCCAGGTGAGATAGCCGATTACTGCACCTACTCCACCTATGACAATGGCTATATGATAGCCGGCTAATACCCCGCATAATATAAAAACTACGAATATCAGGGTATAGATTTCCGGACTAAGACTAATCATAGTACTCTCCTCTTAACAGGGTGTACACGTCTCGAGCCAGTTGAGCGGCAAACTGGAGGCAGGTCAGGCATAGTCCTATCATAAATACCACTCCGTATAGACTGGATGGCGAGTACCAGGACTGTAATGGAAGTAGCTGGCCTGTCTTTATAAACCCCTTTATCGTGTGCGAAATAACCAGCCAGGTTAATGCTCCGAATAGAGGGAAAAAGAACAGTACGCTTCCCAGGATGTCTACGAGGGCTTTCCACCTGACCGGGAGGTAGCTGTAAAAGATATCCACCCTGATATGTGAGCTATGTAATTGGGCGTATGCCCAGCCAAGCACGATGACGGCACCTCCAATCAGTCGCATGCTATCAAAAGCCCAGCTTGTTGGCGAGTTGAACACATATCTGGCTATTACCTCAATCAGGATAATTACAATCAGGGCGATGACCAGCCAGCTGGATAGCGCCCCTATTTTCTCATTGGTGGAATCAATAGTTCTAATTACTTTTCTCATAATGATATCTTCCAATCGATTTAGAGTATAAATGTCTCCCCTGCAACACTTTGGCAGTTTCATAACCTTGCAATATAAATTGACAGGTTATGAATACGGGGAGCAGGCTACAGTCACCGCGCTCCCCGTATTAGTCTGTTTCTTACAGTGTTACCAATTGCCCCGAATATTTACCAGCCTGTTCGTACCATGTGATTGGGAAGCCACAGGATAATTTGTGGAAAGATAATCATCAGCACCAGACCAATCATTATAATGGCAACAAATGGCACAACACCCCGGATTATTTCTCCGGTGGTTATCCCGAATGATTTGTCTGCAGTTCCCTTAAGCACAAATATTGCCAGCGCCATAGGTGGGGTCATGAAAGCCATGTTCAGGTTAATGGCCATCATCATGATAAACCAGACTTTATCGAAGCCCAGTTCGGGTAGTATGGGCATAACGATAGGAATCATGATGAACAGGATTGGCAGCCAGCCCATGAGCATGCCTAAAATGAAGAGAGCAAACATAATTGCGGCAAAGGAGCCCCAACGTCCCGGGACGGCAAGTATCCAGTCTCCGATTACCCCTCCACAGCCGAGCCTGATAAATACTGCCGCCATTCCTACGGCGAAGAAGCCGATACCAAGGGCAAAGCTTACTGTTCTGCCGGTATCCACCAGACATTGTTTGAACATACGGAAGCTGAATTTCCGGTAAACAAGGGCAAGAGCGGTAGCAGCAACGCATCCAGAGGCAGCCGCTTCTGTTGGAGGCGCTATTCCCATGAAGATTACGCCGAGTACGGATAGAATCAACACCACTGGAGGGAGCAATGAGACCGCAAGCATCCTGATTTTGCGGGCCGTGGATATCATTCTTTCTTCGAGTGGTATTGAAGGAGCTATGCTTGGCTGCAGCCATGAACGTACTGCGATGTAAATACAGTACATTCCTGAAAGCATTAACCCCGGTCCAAAAGCTCCCATAAAGAGCTTGCCTACCGATACCTCCGCAAGAGGACCGAGGATAACCAGCATGATGCTTGGTGGAATGATGATGCCGAGGCACCCTGCGGCACAGATCGAGCCACAGGCAAGTGGCCTGTTATATCCCAACCTAAGCATTGGACCCAGCGCCAGTACGGTTAGCATGCTGGTAGATGCAGTGATTACACCAAGGCAGGCTGCCAGCACGGTACCGAACATGACAGTGCCTATTGCCAGCCCGCCTCTGAAGCTACCGGTGACAACGGCGATGGCGTGATAGAGGGCATCGGTTATACCTGAGTTTGCCAGCATAAACCCCATGTAGACGAACAGCGGCATGGCGAGCAATGGATATCCCAATATGAATTTAAAGCCGCGGTTATACATCAAATCGCCAACTGCAGGACCCATGGTGAGATACCCCATGAGTATCCCCAGTGCCCCCAGTGTAAACATTATGGGGTATCCGGACATTATTGCCCCGATGATACCGACCGTAAAAATGATGGTGAGAAC